>CAZKCJ010000066.1:0-11254 GCA_964550885.1 uncultured Rubrivivax sp.
CGTGCGTGCTGCGCCGCCAGCGCGACATCTGCGGCAACGCCCGCTTCGAGCGCCTGGGCTCGATCGCGGTGGCTCACTTGTATAGCCTGCGCAACGGCTGCGGCTACCGCGCGCAGCGGGTGGTGCTGAGCAAGACGCGCCGCGACAAGGCAGCGCCCATCGGCGTGCGCAAGGCGCCAGCACCCGACGGGCGCCCGGGCTTCATGCGCATTGACAGCGTGCGCCAGGACGACTTCGAGGGCATCAAGGGCCTGTACCACATCAACGCCGTGGACTGCGTCACCCAGTGGGAGATCGTGGCCTCGGTGCACACGATTGCCGGGAGTCACCTGGCGCCCGTCATCGAGCAGATGCTCGAGCAGTTCCCGTTCGAGATCCTGGGCTTTCACGCCGACAACGGCAGCACATACGTCAACCGCCGCGTGACGCAGATGCTGGACGAGCGGCGCATCGCGTTCACGCGCAGCTGCCCTCGACGCAGCAACGACAACGGCCTGGCCGAGACGAAGAACGGCGCGGTGATGCGCAAGGTCTTCGGCTACGCGCACATCCCTCAGCGCCACGCCGCTCGCATCAACACCTTCTGCCTGGAGTACCTCAAGCCGCTCCTGAGCTTCCACCGCCCGTGCCGGTTCGCAACCGAACTG
Organism: uncultured Rubrivivax sp.; assembly: GCA_964550885.1. GTDB lineage: Bacteria > Pseudomonadota > Gammaproteobacteria > Burkholderiales > Burkholderiaceae_C > Rubrivivax. Next base: position 648 of record CAZKCJ010000066.1, read on the forward strand.
CCCGATCCGAAGAAGCCTGGGCGCATCAAGCGTGTGTACCGCGCCGGTAGCGCCATGACACCGCTGGATAGGTTGGCGAGCCTGCCCGAGGCGCACCGGTTCCTGCGCGCGGGCGCGACGCTGGAACCCCTGCAGCGACTGGCCCGCGCTTCAAAGCGACGTGCAGGCCGCCGAGGAGCTCAACGACGCCCGTGCCGCGCTGTTTCGGTGGGCGCCTGCGCGTGCGTGACGAGCCGCAAGGTCATCGGCGCGCGCGATGCGGGCGCTTCGCGCCCGCCGGGCTATGGACAAGTGGACGATGCGCCTGCGGCGCACCGGGCTCGGTTCGCGGACAACGCTGGCGCGTTGCCCACCGCCCGCACCCTTCGTCCGCTTGCCCACAGCCCGCCACCGCAGCGAACAAGTCCAGGCCAATACACTGCCAACACCCACAACCGATCGACGCGGCCCGCACCACCCATTTCAGCCCGCTCCAGGCTCAAACCTTGTTTGGACACCACTCTCTCGGCGACATCGACGGGGCCGGTGTCGATACCCACGACAGAGACCGGACTAGTGCGAGCCGGGTCTGCCCAGCAAGACTAGAGCGCGCGCCTCGGGCTCGTCGGCATTCAAGACCTCTTCCAGGAAGGTTGACAGGCGCTGAGCGTCCGCGCGCAGGATCCGGTGCTTGATCGCGGCAAGCTGCGCCGGGTGCATCGAGAAGCTGCGCAAGCCCATCGCGAGGAACAGCTCGGTGAAGGCCGGGTCCCCAGCCATTTCGCCGCAGACGCTGACGGGCTTGCCGGCAGCGGTGACCTGCTCGATCACCAGCGCGATCAGCTTCAGCACCGCCGGGTGCCAGGGATCGTACAGGTGCGACACGGCGTCGTCGGCCCGGTCGATGGCGAGCGTGTACTGGATGAGGTCGTTGGTTCCGATCGAGACGAAATCGAAGTGCCGCAGGAAGGGGCGCAAGTGCAGCGCAGCCGCAGGCACCTCGATCATCACCCCCACCTCGACCGGCGCGATCGGCCGGCCGGCCTCTTCGAGTTGGCGCCGCGCGCGCGCCAGTGCATCCAGCGTCGCGTGCACCTGGACCTCGTGCGTGATCATCGGGATCAGGATCCGCACCCTGCCGTAGACGCTGGCCCGCAGGATCGCCCGCAGTTGCTGGCGAAACATCGCGGGCTCCGACAGGCTCCAGCGGATCGCGCGCAGGCCGAGCGCCGGATTCAGCACGTGGCCATGCCGCAGCTCCTGGATCGTGAGCCGGTCCAGCGGCTTGTCGGCGCCGACATCGACGGTGCGGATCGTCACCGGCAAGCCCTGCATCGCCCGGACCGCATCGCGGTACGCCTCGAACTGCTGGTCCTCGTTCGGCAGCTCCGCGCCGCGGTTCAGGAACAGGAACTCGCTGCGGTACAGCCCGATGCCAACGGCGCCAGCTTGCAACGCGATCGCTGCCTCCTCCGGCTGTCCGATGTTCGCCAGCAACTCCACCGGCTGGCCGTCGAGGGTCACGGCGGGCGTCAGCCGCAGCCGGTCCAGGCGCGCCCGCTCGAGCTCGCTGTGCCGTTGGCGAAAGCGGTACTCCTCGAGCATGATCGGCGACGGATCGACGATCACCACCCCGCAGTCGCCGTCGATCACGATCCAGTCGTCGGGGCGGATCAGGCGGCTCGCCTCGCGGGCGCCGACCACCGCCGGAATCGCCATGCTGCGCGCGACGATCGCGGTATGCGAGGTGCGGCCGCCAACGTCGGTGATGAAGCCCGTGAACACGCTGCGCTTGAACTGCAGCATGTCCGCCGGCGCCACGTCGCTGGCCACCAGCACCACCGGATCCGGCCCCGCGAAATCGCGCGCATTCATCAGCGGCAGCGCGCCACCCGCCGGCTCGCCAGGCGAGCGCACCAGTGCGGCGAGCAGGCGCTCGACCACCTGCTCGAGATCGGCCTTGCGCTCGCGCAGGTAGTCGTCCTCCATCTCGTCGAACTGGCGCGCCAGCACCTCGAGCTGCGACGACAGCGCCCATTCGGCGTTGTAGTGGCGCTCGACGATCCAGTTGCGCGCGACCCCGATCAGCGCGTCGTCGCGCACCAGCATCAGGTGCACGTCCAGCAGCGCCGCCAGCTCGGCCGGCGCATCGGCCGGCAGCTCCTGCTTGAGCTGGTCGAACTCCGCCGCCACCGCGTCCCGCGCGCGCAGCAGCCGCTCGACCTCCATCTCGACTTGCGGCGGCGAGATGAAGTAGTGCGCAACATCCACCCGGCTGGAGGCGACAAGCACCGCGCGGCCGATGGCGACGCCGTGCGACACCGGGATGCCGAAGAGCTGGATGCTCATCGGCTACTGGCCTTCGCCGAACTTGTCGTTCACCAGCGCCGCGATCGCGTCCTGTGCGGCCTGTTCGTCGGCGCCGTCGGTTTCGAGCTCGATCTCGCTGCCCAGGCCGGCCGCCAGCATCATCACGCCCATGATGCTCTTGGCGTTGACCCGGCGTCCGTTGCGAGTCAGGAACACCTCGCAGGCGAAGCTGCCCGCCAGCTTGGTCAGCTTGGCCGAGGCCCGCGCATGCAGGCCGAGCTTATTGGTGATCGACAGCGTCCGTTTGATCATGGCAGCACGGGGCCGAGGTCTGACTGCGTGGTTGCGACGGGCTCAACGGCAGCACCCCCTGCATCCCGCCCGCGACCGCGCGCGTGACCAGTGCGTCCAGCGACTCCTGCTGCGCATAGCACAGGGTCCGCCAGAGCATCGGCACGTTGACCCCGGCCACCACGCGCACGCGCGGATCGTCGAGCAACACCATCGCGGCGTTGCAGGGCGATGCGCCGAACACATCGGTCAGCACCAGGGCCGGCTCGTCGGGCCACTGGGCGAGCAACTCGCGCGCGGCCTGCGCCACCTGTTCCGGCGGCGTGTCGGCGCCTACGTCCTGCGCATGCAGCTGCGCGGCGCAGTCCGGAAACACGTGCTGCGCCACCGCGCGCAGCGCCGACGCGAGCGGGGCATGAGCCAGGATCAGCACAGTGGTCATCGCGGCAACACCTCGGGTGCGATTATCGACATTCGGCGCCGCGCAGCGCCACCGCCGCAAACGCGCGGCCGTCGACCGGCGGCGTCAAGGCCCGCCCCGGGGCCAGCCCGCCAGGCGCGGGCGCAAGCGGCGCAGACTGCGCGCGCAGCAGCGCACCCCGCGAGCCGGTGGATTCGGATCCGCACGCCGGTGCGGCGGCGTCGGCGCAGCACCGGCTCAAGGCAGCACGCGCAGGCCGCCGAAGAAGGTGGCCGCGGCCTCGGTGTCGATCCGCTCGCCGAGCACCGTCGCCTGGTATACGCGCAGCCCCTTGGTGAACAACCCGAGCCGCTCCTGCCGTTCGCGCCCGTCCGGCGCCCGCCCGGACAGCGATACCTGCAGGCTCGATCGGTTCGGCGTCGCCCCGGCGACCGCGAAGGCGCCGGAACTGCTCGCAGCCGCATCCAGATTGGCCACCGCAGCCTGCCGCAGCGCGTCGAGCACCGGCGTGACCTGCGCGGGCTCGCCCACATCGGCAAAGGCCAGCGCCCAGGTCGCGCCGCCGGCCGCGCAGACGTGCAGCTCGAGCCGCAGCGCGTGCTCGCCCAGTTGCACCTTGCGCGCCTGGCTGGCCGGCTTGCACGGGAACATCGCCGCCACGCCGCTGTCGGCCGGATGCACTTCGCGCCAGTCGAGCGCCGGCGCACAGCCGCCGCCCATCAGCGCCAACGCCAGGCTCAGGCGTGCAGCGGAGTTCATCGCCGGTCGATTATCGACTGCGGCATCCCCCGCGATTCCTGCCGTGAACTACTGCCGCTTCACCGCGTGCGGGTGCCGCCACCCCCGGCTTGCAGGGTGGAGGGCCCGATCGGCTGCGCCAGACTATCGACACCTGCGCCGCCGCGCGCCGACTCGACAGCCATGCACCCAACCCGCGCCCAGCGCACCGCACCCGTTCACCCGCGCCGGACGCCAGGAGCGACCTCGATGAACCCGTTTGACCTGCGGCCGGACGTCGGCCACGCGAGCACCTCCCTGGCTGACGGCCGCGAGCCGCCGGCCGAGCGCTCCTGGCGCGAACTGGCCGGCCGGATCGGCGACGAAATCAACGCCCCGATCGCGCGCGTGCTCGGGACGGTGAGCGCGGTGGGCGCTGATGGCCGGCTCGATCACGCCGCGCTGCAGGCGCTGCGCGACGACCTCGAGCGGATCCGGCGGGTCGGCCTGACCGCCACCCAAATCAGCCGCTTCGGCGCGCGCCGCACCCGTCCGCAGCTGCAGCGCCGCGACCTGACCCGCGCGCTGCGCGACGCGTTGAACCAGCGCGCCGACGACGCGCAGGCCCGTGGCATCGCGTGGCGCCAGGCGCTGAAGCCGGCCGAAGTACTGGTCGACGCGGCGATGCTCGACGCGCTGCTGCAGGCGCTGCTCGACTGGAGCTTCGAGCAGGCCCGGTCGGAGCTCGCGTTCGAGATCGACATCCAGGCCTGGCCGGCGCATGCACAGCTGCGCTGCCGCTTCGGCTGCGACGCGCCGGCCGCGGCGATGCTGGTGCCGCCCGCGATGGACACCTGCGCGTGGCAGCTGGTCGCCCGACTGGCCCAGGCGCTGGGCCTGCTGGTGGAGCGCCAGCTGCAGCGCGGCACGCTGCAGCTCAGCCTGCAGTTCCCGCGCACGCTGACCAGCGATCCGCGGCCGGTGCCGCCGCCGGGCAGCACCGAGATCACCGTCCCCGGGTGGCAGGACTCCAAGCCGATGTTCGGCCACCAGGTGCTGGTCATCACCGCTCGGCCCGAAACCCGCGCGCGGGTGGCGCCGGCGCTGCAGGCGCTGGGCGTGATGTTCGACTTCGCCGCCTCGGTCGCCGAGGCGCACGCGTTCTGCCGCCAGGGCCTGCCGCACGCGATCGTCTACGAGGCCGTTCACGGCGGCGACGCGCTGCACGACCTGCGCGCGGTGTGGGGTGCGCAGGCGTCGAACCTCGCCTTCATCGAGCTCGGCGACACCGGCGACGCGGTCGCCGCCCAGCCGGCGGACGACCGCGCCGCGCCCAGCGCCGGCGCGGCTTCACTGGCCGCCGCGCTGACCCAGGCGTTCAGCGCCGAGCTGGCGCAGCCCGTGGCCTGAAGCAGCAACGCGCCGCCGGCGACCTCGGCGTCGCGTTCGACCGACGAGCCGGCACCGCCGGCGCCAACTTCAGCCGGCAAGCTTCGCGGCCAGCCGCGTCCCCAGCCGTTCGGCCACGTCCGCCCAGCCTGCGTTCACCCCGAACGTGGCCAGGTCCACGGTGCGCAGCCCCGGGTAGCCGCAGGGGTCGATGCCGTCGAACGGGCCGAGGTCCATCGCGACGTTCAGCGCCACCCCGTGGTAGCTGCAATGGCCGCTGACCTTGACCCCCAGCGCCGCGATCTTGCCGAGCCCGGTGAAGCGCTCGCGCGGGTCGACCGGCCGGCCCAGCACCGCGTGGCCGAACGGGTCGTCCAGCCGCACGTACACCCCCGGCGCACCCACGACCCGGTGGCCGGTCACGCCGTAGTCGGCCAGCGTGCCCAGCACCGCCTCTTCCAGCCGGAACACGTACTCCTTGACGTAGATGCGCAGCCGCCGCAGGTCGACCAGCGCGTAGGCCACGACCTGCCCCGGGCCGTGATAGGTGACCTGGCCGCCGCGGTCGCTGTGCACCACGGAAATCGCACCCGCCGCATGCAGATGCTCGCTGCGTCCGGCCTGGCCCAGCGTGTACACCGGCGCGTGCTCGACCAGCCAGATCTCGTCGCGCGTGTCGGCGCTGCGCGCGGCGGTGAACGCGCGCATTTGCGCGAGCGTGTCGCGGTAGTCCTGCCGGCCGAGCAGCAGCCGGCGGGGCGCGGCGGCGCCCACCGACACTACAGCACCACCTTGACCAGCGGATGGCTGGTGAGCGCGCGGTACAGCGCGTCGAGCTGCGCGCGCGAGGTCGCGGTCACGGTCAGCGTCAGCCCGACGTAGGCGCCGCCACGACTCGCGCGCGTCTGCAGCGTCGCGGCGTCGAAGTCCGGGTCGTGCGCGCAGGCGATCGCGACCATCGCCGGCGCGAACTCCGGCACCGCCCGCCCCATCACCTTGATCGGGAACTGGCTCGGGTAGGTGATCAGCGATTCAGGCCCGGCCATCGTTCACCACTCCCTGCCGGCGATCGGCATCGGCTCGCAGCCATCGCCGCCGGCGCCGCGCGCTCGCCAGCAGCCGCAGCCCCGCCCACCGCCGGCGCCGCCAGCGGACTCGATCCGGCGCGGCCCCCGGACCCAACGCAGCGGCGCGCACATCGCCCGGCTGCGGCGGCGCTCAGACCGACTGCGTCGCCTTCGCATGCTGGTAGGCCTCGTACAGCCGCGCGTACACCGGGCCCGGCTTGCCGCGCAGCGCCCCGTGGCCAACCGCGTCGCCGTCCAGCCGGGTCACCGCCAGCACCTCCTTGGTCGCCGAGCTCAGCAGCAGCTCGTCGGCGCTGCGCACGTCCTCCTCGGGGATCGGCCGCAGGTTGTAGGCGATTCCCACCTGCGCGCACAGCTCGCGCAGCAGCTCCACCCGGATCCCTTCGAGCATGTGCTCGCTCTTCGGCGGCCCGAGCAGCGCGCCCTCGTGCACCACCCACACGTTGCTCGCCGCCGCCTCGGTGAGGAAACCGTCGCGGAACAGGATCGTCTCGACCGCGCCCTGGTCGGCCGAGATCTGGCGTGCGAGCACGTTGCCCAGCAGCGAGATGCTCTTGATGTCGCCGTGCTCCCAGCGCAGGTCGCGCGCGGTCACGCAGGCCACGCCCTGGTGCCGCTGCTCGGCGCCGACCGCGCGCAGCGGGTTGACCATCATGAACACGGTCGGCTGCGGCTCGGCCGGCAGCACGTGGTCGCGCGGCGCCGGGCCGCGGGTGACCTGCAGGTACACCAGCTGGTCGTCGGCGCCGACCTGCGCGGCCAGGCGCTGCACCAGCTCGCGGCACAGCTGCAGCCACTGCTCGCGCGGCAGCGGGTTGGCCAGCCGGATCCGTGCGAGGCTGCGGTCCAGCCGCGCCAGGTGCTGGTCGAAGCGGAACAGCTTGCGCGCGTAGACCGGGATCACCTCGTAGACGCCGTCGCCGAAGATGAAGCCGCGGTCGAGCACCGACACCTTCGCGTCGCAGACCCGGCCGAACTCGCCGTTCAGCCAGCACGCAGTGGTGGGCAGTGAGGTGGACATGGCGAGGGCGCTCCTGTGCGAGGTGGGTGGCTTCAGCGGATCCACAGCCGCAACGCGTCCCAGGTGCGGCCCAGCACGCCGGCCAGCGGCACCGCGTCGAGCACCTGCAGCGGCACGCTGCGCACCGGCGTGCCCGCCGCGGTGCTGACGGTCACCGTGCCGACCGGCTGGCCCTGCAGCAGCGGCGCGATCAGCGGGTCCGTGCGCCCGACCTGCGTGCGCAGCCGGTCGCCCTCGCCCTTGGGTACGGTCACGTACAGCCCGTCCGGCACGCCCAGCCGCACCTGCGGCGCCGTGCCCTTCCACACCGGCACGGTGGCCACCGCCTGGTCGACGCCGAACAGGCGCACCGCATCCCAGGCCGCGAAGCCCCAGTTCAGCAGCTTCTGGCTCTCGGTGCTGCGCGCCTCGCTCGACGCGGTGCCCATCACCACGCTGAGCAGCCGCCGCGTGCCGTTGGGCAGCTCGCGCACCGCGCTGGCCACCAGGCAGTAGCCGGCGCTCTCGGTGTAGCCGGTCTTCACGCCGTCGACCGTCGGGTCGCGCGCGAGCAGCAGGTTGCGGTTGCTCTGCCGGATCGCGTTGAAGCTGTATTCGCGCATCGCGTACAGCGGATAGAACTCGGGGAAGTCGGCGATGATCCGCGCGGCGATCGTCGCCAGGTCGCGCGCCGACGAGTAGTGCCCGGGCTCGCTCAGGCCGGTGACGTTGCGGAACTGCGTGTTCTGCAGCCCCCAGGCCTGCGCCTGCCGGTTCATCTTCGCGACGAAGGCGTCGACCGTGCCGGCGACCGCCTCGGCCAGCACCACCGCCGCGTCGTTGCCGCTCTGCACGATCATGCCCTTGAGCAGCTCGTCCACGCGCGGGGTCATCGACGGCTCGACGAACATCAGCGAACCGCCGCCCTTGCGCTGCGCCCACGCGCGCTGCGACACCGGCAAGCGCTGGTCCAGGTTCAGGTGGCGGTCGCGGATCGCGGCGAAGACCAGGTAGCCGGTCATCAGCTTGGTCAGCGACGCCGGGTCGGCGCGGGCGTCGGCGTCGCGCTCGGCCAGCACCTGCTGGCTGCTCAGGTCGATCAGCAGGAACTGGCGGGCGGCGACTTCCGGCGGCAGCGGCGTCTGCGCGTGTGCGCCGCCGCCGATGACCAGTGCCAGCACCAGCAGCAGCCCGCCGAGCGCCGGCCCGCTTCGCCGGTGCAGCGCCGCTGCGGCCGCGCCGGCGCGCAGCCGCAATGCAACCGCGCGGCCGCTTCCCGTCCCGCTACAGCCGGCGCGTTCAGCCCGGCCGCCGCGGCCGGCAGCGCCGGCTTCGGCATGCGCGCGTCCTGGCCAGCCGGCGGGAGCCGCGAACGCGGCGCACTGCGCTCGCCGCGCGTTCATCCGGCTGCCGGCTCGCGGGCACCGGCTGCGTCCACCACCAGCGAGCGCAGCAGCACCAGCTGCCCGTGGAAGAAGTGCCCGGCACCGGGCACCACCGTCACCGCCAGGTTCTGCGGCCGCGCCCAGGCGAGCACCTCGGCCAGCGGCACGACGTCGTCGACCTCGCCGTGGATCAGCTGCGTGTGCGCCGGCACCGCCGGCAGCGCGAAGCGGCCGACCGCCGGCGCGACCAGCACCAGCCGCCCGCACGGCTGCGGCGGGCTCGCCGCGGCCAGCACCGCCGCCGCCTGCGCGGCGAGGTAGCCGCCGAAGGAGAAGCCGGCGAGCGCGAGCCGCTGCCCCGGTTCGCGCTGCGCGGCGATCACCGCGAGCGCGTCGTCGACCTCGCCGCGACCCTCGTCCCACGCGCCGGCCGACTGGCCGACGCCGCGGAAGTTGAAGCGCACGCTGCGCCAGCCCAGCTGCACGAAGGCACGCGCCAGCGTCTGCGCGACCTTGTTCTCGAGCGTGCCGCCGTGCAGCGGGTGCGGGTGGCACACCACCGCCAGCCCGCGCACCGCGGCCTGCGGGGTGTCGATCGCGCACTCGATCGGCCCGGCCGGCCCGGCAATCGAACGCCGCTGCGTGCGCAGGTTCATCGCCGGCTCAGGGTTGGTGAAGCATCCCGGCGTGCCCGCGCAACGGACCCGGCCGGCACCGACCCTGGCGCGACCCCGCGCTGCGAACGCAGCGCGCTTCGGCAAGCGCCGCCGGCTGCGGCGCACGCGGAGACGCGGCCAACGCCCTCACCGGGTCTCAGCGCCCGATGTCGGGCGCCAGCAGCAGGCGTTCGACGATGCGGCCGTCGCGCAGGTGCGACTCGACGATCTCGTCGATGTCGTCGCGGTCGACGTAGGTGTACCAGACGCCTTCCGGGTAGACCACCGCCACCGGCGCGCCCGCACAGCGGTCGAGGCAGCCGGCCTTGTTCACGCGCACGCCGCCGGGGCCGGCCAGGCCCAGCGCCTTGACGCGCTCCTTGCAGTGCTGCTGGGCCGCGGCGGCGCCGTGCTGCGCGCAGCAGGCCTCGCCGTTGTCGCGCTGGTTCAGGCAGAAGAAGATGTGGTGGCGGTAGTAGCTCAAGGCCTGGGTCTCGGATCACGTCGCCGTCAGGGCGCAGAGCGCGAATTGTAGGCAGCCGCTGCCGCGTGCTCAGTGCTCGGCGCGCCCCAGCCGCGCGAGCAGCCAGCCCATCGCGGCGATCGGCCAGACCCAGCCGATCCACTGCGCGACCCCGTTGAAGCGGATGAAGCGGCCCTGCTCCCACTGCCGCAGGTTGATCGCGTAGTACGGGTCGGCCGGCGACTGCACCACCAGCACCACCAGCGCACCCAGCACCAGCAGCCCCAGGCCCGCCAGCGCGCGCGCCTCGAGCAGGCTGCAGGCCAGCGCCAGCAACGCGCCCAGCAGGATCGACGGCAGCGCCACCGGCGTCGCCCAGGCGAGCGCGTGCTCGGGGCTGAACGCAAGCGCGGTGGCCAGCGTGCTCATGCCCAGGCCGAGCACCAGGATCGCGCCCACCAGCAACCCCCGCCGCCAGCCGCGGTGGCTCAGGCTCAGCGCCAGCAGGCACGGGGCGAGCAGGCCCAGCATCGGCACCAGCACTTCGGCCAGCGGCGGCGGCGCCACGCGCGCGGCCTCGGCCAGCCGCAGCGCCGCCGGCTCGGCCCAGTCCACCCCCTGCAGCCGCTGCAGCAGCGCGACCCGCAGCGGCTCGCCGGCGGGTCCCAGCCCCAGCGGCAGCGGCGTCGGCCACAGCAGCGCCGCCGGCCACAGCGCCAGCAGCGCCAGGCCGCCGGCGCTGCCGCGCGTGAACCAGCGGTCGTGCGCGGCGAGCGAGCGCTGCATCTGGGCGATCCGGTCCACCGCCTGGAGTGCGTGGCAGTGGCGCGCGGCCAGCGCAGGATCGGCGCAGAGCGTCGCCCCGAGCGCGTCCGTCTCCGCGCCCAGCCGGTCGAGCACCTGGGCGA
>CAZKCJ010000067.1:0-11134 GCA_964550885.1 uncultured Rubrivivax sp.
CGGTGTACTCGGGGTCCATGCCGTTGCTGAAGAAGAAGCTCAGGTTCGGCGCGAAGTCGTCGATGTGCATGCCGCGCGCCAGGTACGCCTCGACGTAGGTGAAGCCGTTGGCCAGCGTGAACGCGAGCTGGCTGATCGGGTTGGCGCCGGCCTCGGCGATGTGGTAGCCGGAGATCGACACCGAGTAGAAGTTGCGCACGCCGTGGTGCACGAAGTACTCGGCGATGTCGCCCATCACCTTCAGCGAGAACTCGGTCGAGAAGATGCAGGTGTTCTGGCCCTGGTCCTCCTTCAGGATGTCGGCCTGGACCGTGCCGCGCACGTTCGCCAGCGCCCATTCGCGGATCTTCAGGCTCTCCGTGTCGGTCGGCTCGCGGCCGTTGTCGGCGGCGAACTTCTCCAGCTGCTGGTCGATCGCCGCGTTCATGAACATCGCCAGGATCGTCGGCGCCGGGCCGTTGATCGTCATGCTGACGCTGGTGTCGGCCGCGCACAGGTCGAAGCCCGAGTACAGCACCTTCAGGTCGTCCAGCGTCGCGATCGACACGCCCGAGTTGCCGACCTTGCCGTACACGTCGGGCCGCGACTCGGGGTCGTGGCCGTACAGCGTGACCGAGTCGAACGCGGTCGACAGCCGCTTGGCCGGCATGCCCTGGCTGATCAGCTTGAAGCGCCGGTTGGTGCGGAACGCGTCGCCCTCGCCGGCGAACATCCGCGTCGGATCCTCGTTCTCGCGCTTGAACGCGAACACGCCGGCGGTGTAGGGGAAGCTGCCGGGGACGTTGTCGAGCAGCAGCCACTGCAGCAGCTCGCCGTGGTCCTCGTAGCGCGGCAGCACGACCTTGCGGATCTTGCTGCCCGACAGCGTGGTGTGGACCAGCGCGGTGCGGATCTCCTGGTCGCGGATCTTCACCACGTACTCGTCGCCGGCGTAGGCGCGCTGCATCTGCGGCCACTGCGCGAGCAGCTTGCGCGCGGCCGGGTCGAGCCGCTCGGCGCGCGCGTCGGCCAGCCGCGCCACCGTCTTGCGCGCGCCGTCGTGGCTCGGATCGTCCTCGCGCAGCATGCGCTCGGCGGCGCGCAGCTGCTGCAGCTCGCGCGCGAGCGTCGCCTGCTCGCGCGCGCGCCGCTTGTACGCGCGCACGGTGTCGGCGACCTCGGCCAGGTAGCGGGTGCGCGCCTGCGGCACGATCGGCACCTGGTGGGTGCTGTGGCGGGTGTCGACCCGCGGCAGCCGGCCAGCGGGCAGCGCCAGGCCGCGGCTGACCAGCGCCGCGCGCAGCGCCTGGTACAGCGCGGTCACGCCGTCGTCGTTGAAGCGGCTGGCCATCGTGCCGAACACCGGCATCGTGTCGGGCGCGCTGCCGAAGGCGTGGCGGTTGCGCTGCACCTGCTTGGCGACGTCGCGCAGCGCGTCGGCCGCGCCCTTGCGGTCGAACTTGTTGATCGCGACGAACTGCGCGAAGTCGAGCATCTCGATCTTCTCGAGCTGGCTGGCGGCGCCGTACTCCGGCGTCATCACGTACACCGGGATGTCCACGTGCGGCACGATGCCGGCGTCGCCCTGGCCGATGCCGGAGGTCTCGACGATCACCAGGTCGAAGCCGGCGACCTTGCAGGCGGCGATCACGTCGGGCAGCGCGGCGCTGAGCTCGCTGCCGGTGTCGCGGGTGGCCAGGCTGCGCAGGTACACCCGCGGCCCGGCGGACCAGGGCTCGATCGCGTTCATGCGGATGCGGTCGCCCAGCAGCGCGCCGCCGGTGCGCCGGCGCGACGGGTCGATCGAGATCACCGCGAGCCGCAGCGCGTCGTCCAGGTCCAGCCGGAAGCGGCGGATCAGCTCGTCGGTCAGGCTGCTCTTGCCGGCGCCGCCGGTGCCGGTGATGCCGACCACCGGGGTGGCGCGCGCCTGCGCCGCGCCGCGCAGCTCGGTCAGCAGCGCCGGCGCGGCGCTGCCGTTCTCCAGCGCGGTGATCAGCCGCGCGAGCGCGCGCCAGCCCGCCGGCGCCGGTCGCTGCAGCAGCTCCAGCGCCATCGGCGCGCGCGCCGCCAGGTCGCGGTCGCAGCGCATCAGCAGCTCGCCGATCATCCCGGCCAGGCCCATGCGCTGGCCGTCCTCGGGGCTGTAGATGCGCACCCCCAGCGCGGCGAGCGCGCGGATCTCGTCGGCGACGATCACGCCGCCGCCGCCGCCGAAGACCTGGATGTCGGCGCCGTCGCGCTCCTTCAGCAGCTGCACCATGTACGCGAAGAACTCGTTGTGCCCGCCCTGGTAGCTGCTGACCGCGATCCCCTGCACGTCCTCCTGCAGCGCGGCGGTGACGATCTCCTCGACCGAGCGGTTGTGGCCCAGATGGATCACCTCCGCGCCCATGCCCTGCAGGATCCGGCGCATGATGTTGATCGCCGCGTCGTGGCCGTCGAACAGCGACGCGGCGGTGACGAAGCGCACCTTGTGGGTCGGGCGGTAGTCGGCGAGGGCCTTCGCTTCGGCGGAGAGGTCGGTCATGGCGGGCCTGTGCGCAAGGGCGGAAGGTGGGGAGGCGGGCGCCGGCGCGGCGGCAGCGGCGCCAGCGTTGGCCGATGGTAGCGGCCGGGCGCGCAGCGGTGTTGGCGCTGCCGCGGACGGCCGGCGACGTCGGGCAAAGACCGGGTCGCAGGCAGGGCCGTGCCGGCCAAAGGGCTGCTAGTCTCGCGGCCGACGACCTGCCGGACCCTGCTGCACATGAGCTTCCTCGCGATCGACATCGGCAACACCCGCCTGAAGTGGGCGCTGTACGACGCGCCGCGCGTGGGCGCGCGGCTGCTGGCGCACGGCGCCTCGTTCCTGGAGACGATCGACACCCTCGCCGACGAGCAGTGGCGCCCGCTGCCGGCGCCGCGCGCGATGCTCGGCTGCATCGTCGCCGGCGACGCGGTGCGCCGCCGGGTCGAGGAGCAGCTCGAGCTGTGGGAGCTCGACCCGCACTGGGTGGTGCCGTCGGCGGCCGAGGCCGGCGTGACCAACGGCTACGACCACCCGAGCCGCCTGGGCGCCGACCGCTGGGTCGCGCTGATCGGCGCGCGCGCGCGGCTGCTGGTCGCCGGTTCGCCGCGCCCGGCGCTGGTGGTGATGATCGGCACCGCGGCCACCGTCGATGCGCTCGACGCCGACGGCGCGTTCATCGGCGGGCTGATCCTGCCGGGCTTCGGCCTGATGCTCAAGGCGCTGGAGATGGGCACCGCCGGGCTGAAGGTGCCCACCGGCGAGGTGGTCGACTTCCCGACCAACACCAGCGACGCGCTGATGAGCGGCGGTGCCAGCGCGATCGCCGGTGCGATCGAGCGCCAGTACCGCAAGCTGCTCGCGCGCACCGGGCGCGAGCCGGCGCTGTTCATGACCGGCGGCGCGACGCTGAAGCTCGCGCCGATCACCGACCTGGCCTTCGAGACCGTCGACTCGCTGATCTTCGACGGCCTGCTGCAGGTGCAGGCGCGGCGCGAGCGCGGCTGAGCCGCGCGCGCTACAGGATGTAGCGCGACAGGTCCTCGTTCTTCGCCAGCTCGGCCAGCCGCTGCTCGACCAGTGCGGCGTCGATGCGCACCGTCTGGCCGCTGCGGCCGGGCGCGTCGAAGCTGAGCTCGTCGAGCAGCCGCTCCATCACCGTGGCCAGCCGGCGCGCGCCGATGTTCTCGGTGCTCTCGTTCACGTCGCAGGCGATCTGCGCGATCCGGCGGATCGCCGCCGGCTCGAGCTCGAGCGTCACGCCCTCGGTGGCCAGCAGCGCCTGGTACTGCTTGAGCAGGCTCGCGTGGGTGCTGGTCAGGATCGCCTCGAACTCGTCGACGCCGAGCGAGCCCAGCTCCACCCGGATCGGGAAGCGCCCCTGCAGCTCGGGGATCAGGTCGCTGGGCTTGGCCAGGTGGAACGCGCCCGACGCGATGAACAGGATGTGGTCGGTGCGCACGATGCCGTACTTGGTGCTGACCGCGGTGCCCTCGACCAGCGGCAGCAGGTCGCGCTGCACCCCCTGGCGCGACACGTCGGCGCTGCCGGTCTCGCCGGCCACGCCGCGCGACGCGACCTTGTCGATCTCGTCGATGAAGACGATGCCGTTGCCCTCGGCGTTGGCCACCGCGCTGGCGCGGATCTCGTCGTCGTTGACCAGCTTGCCCGCCTCCTCCTCGACCAGCAGCCTCAGCGCTTCGCCGATCTTCAGCTTGCGCGTGCGGCGCCGGCCCTGCCCGAGCGTGGAGAACAGGCCCTTGAGCTGCTCGGCCATCTCCTCCATGCCCTGCGGGCCGAGGATCTCGAGCGACGGCCGCGCCTCGGCCAGCTCGACCTCGATCTCGCGCTCGTCGAGCGCGCCCTCGCGCAGCCGCTTGCGCATCACCTGGCGCGCGGTGCTGTCGGCCGACGGCTGCGCGTCGGCGCCGAAGCCCGCGCGCGGCGGCGGCACCAGGATGTCGAGCACGCGCTCCTCGGCCGCGTCCTCGGCCTGGGTGCGCTTGCGCTTGAGCTGCAGCTCGCGCTCCCGCTTGACCGCCACCTCGACCAGATCGCGCACGATGCTGTCGACGTCCTTGCCGACGTAGCCGACCTCGGTGAACTTGGTCGCCTCGACCTTGATGAAGGGCGCGTCCGCGAGCCGCGCCAGCCGGCGCGCGATCTCGGTCTTGCCCACGCCGGTCGGGCCGATCATCAGGATGTTCTTCGGCGTGATCTCGCTGCGCATCGGCTCGCTCACCTGCTGGCGGCGCCAGCGGTTGCGCAGCGCGATCGCCACCGCGCGCTTGGCCGCCGCCTGGCCGACGATGTGGCGGTCGAGTTCGGAGACGATCTCCCGGGGCGTCATCTGGCTCATGGCTTGCGGCCGCCGAGCGCGCTCAGCTCAGCGTCTCGATCGTGTGCTGCTGGTTGGTGTAGATGCAGATCTCGCCGGCGATCTCGAGCGCGCGCTTGACCACCGCCTCCGGCGCGAGCGTGCTGTGCTCGAGCAGCGCGCGCGCCGCCGCCTGCGCGTAGGCGCCGCCCGAGCCGATCGCGACGATGCCGTGCTCGGGCTCGAGCACGTCGCCGTTGCCGGTGACCACCAGCGAGGCCTCGCGGTCGGCCACCGCGAGCATCGCCTCGAGCCGGCGCAGCACGCGGTCGGTGCGCCAGTCCTTGGTCAGCTCGATCGCCGCGCGCACCAGGTGGCCCTGGTGCTTCTCGAGCTTGGCCTCGAAGCGCTCGAACAGCGTGAAGGCGTCGGCGGTGGCCCCGGCGAAGCCGGCGAGCACCTGGTCGCGGTACAGCTTGCGCACCTTGCGCGCGCTGGCCTTGACGATGATCGAGCCCAGCGTCACCTGGCCGTCGCCGCCGAGCGCGACCATGCGCCCGCGGCGCACGCTGAGAATGGTGGTGCCGTGAAAGGGCGGCAGGCTGGAGTCGGACATCGGGCAGGCGGGTGCTGGCTGGCTGCAGGCGCGGCGCGCGGATCGGCGCCGCTGCGGCGATTGTCGCCGCTGTGGCGGCGTTGGCTGCCGGCGCTGCTGCTGCGGCGCGCGCCGCTAGACCTTGCGCACCTGCACGCGCGCGTGTTCGTTGATCCCCATCGCGCCGAAGAACAGCGCGACCAGCCGGTGCGCGTCGACGAAGTGCACCGCGCGCTCCTCGCCCTTGCGCATCAGCACCCAGTTGAGCAGGTCGCCGGCGGCGATGAAGTCCACCCGGATCAGCCGCGCGCAGGACACGCTGACCACCTGCGCGCTGCCCAGCTGCGCGGTCAGCGGGCCGAGCGTGTCGCTGATGTCGCCGACCAGCTGGCCGCTGAGTTCGACGCTGGCCACCTGCGTGCCGGCGGGTGCGTCGTCGAACGCGCCCGAGTCGCCGAAGCCGGTGGACACCGCGCTGACCATCGACAGCGGCGGCGTGTGGGTGTGCACGCCCGGGCCCTTCAGCCGCACCGTGCAGCGCGAGCGCTCCCACGACGGCGGCGAGACCTCGTAGGTCACGCAGTAGTCGATCGCCGCCTCGTCGAACTGGTCGGCGCGGTTGATCAGCCGCAGCGCGTCCAGCCGCGCCTGCCAGTAGGCCGGATCGGCGTCGCGCACGCCGGTGGGCGCAGCCTCCTGCAGCACCGTGAACAGGTTGTCGCCGGCGAGCCAGCGCATCTCCAGCTGCTGCTTGCTCCAGTGGCGGAACAGCGACGACAGCTGCGTCGCCGCCTCGGGCTCGATCTCGCGCAGCGTGCCCCAGTCGAACACCCACGGCAGCGGCATCTGCAGCGTCTGCGAGCGCAGTCGCGCGACCGCGTCGGTGTCCAGCAGCTCCGGGCAGATCCAGCCGATCTCGGTGCCGGCGGCCAGGGTCACGCTGCCGACGGCGCTGCCGTTCTCGGCGACCGCGTCGGCAACCAGCTTGGGCAGCGAGAACCACTGCGGCGCCGACCAGCCGAACTGGTGCGCGTAGCTCGCGGCCAGCGTCTCGAAGCGCGCCTGCTCGCCGGTCGCGCGGTACAGGTCGAACAGCACCAGCCAGGTCTCGGCGTGCTGCGCGCGCGCGCCGCCCGGGCCGGTGAGCTGCGCCAGCGCCTGCTCGCACAGCGCGAAGTCGGCGCTGGCGAAGGCGATCACCGCCTCGTCCAGATCCGGGTCGTGCACGACCTCGCTGACCTCGACGCCGAAGCGCTGGTTGAAGCCGAACGCGGCGTCGCTGCTGGCCAGCGACAGCGGCGCCAGCGGCGGCAGCCCCGGCGCCTGGTACACCGGCGCATCCGTGGCGCCGGGGGACGCGGCCGAGGTGTCCGCGGCGGCTGCCGAGGTCGGTGCCGCCGGCGCGCGCAGCGGTGCGGCCAGGTCGGCGGGCAGCGGGTCCAGCTCCAGATCGGGCAGCGGCGGCAGCGCCGGCAGCTCCTGGCCTTCGGGCAGCTCCGGCAGCTCGACCGCCTCGCCGGCCGGCAGGCCGGTGGACGCGCGCAGCCGCGGCGGCGCCAGCATGCCGCTGCCCGACGGCGGCGGCAGGCCCGAGCGCGCGAGCACCGCCGGCTCGGTCGGCGCCGCCGAGAAGCCGGTGCTGGGGCGCGCGCCGCCGAGCGCGCCGACCTCCATCTGCTTCTCGATCGCGTCGATCTTGGCCTTGACCCCGCCTTCGGGCCGGGCCGGGCCGGTCTCGCTGTTGCGCGCCTCCGAGTCGTCGCCTCGCGCCGAGCCCAGCGCCTGCAGCTGTTCGGGGGTCAGGCCCTCGCGCCGCACCTTGCGCAGCATGTCGAACTCGCGCTTGCGCACGAAGTCGTTGCGCCGCTTGCGCTCGACCATCGCCTTGAGCTCGGACTTCTCGAGCTCGAATTCGCGGCCGTCGTCCTGCCGGGTGCCGAGGTCGGCCCAGTCCGTGGACGGATTCGCCACGAAGCGGACGACCTTGCGGAAGAAGCTGTCGCCGTCGGCCATCAGCGTCGGCCCGCCGGCAGCGCCGGCCCTGGCCCGGCGCGGCGCCGGGCAGGCGGCAGCGGCGGGTCCGGATCAGTCACCGAACATCTTCTGCTTCATCTCGCGGCGCTGCTGCGCTTCCAGCGACAGCGTCGCGGTCGGCCGCGCGAGCAGCCGGGCGAGCCCGATCGGCTCGCCGGTCTCGGCGCAGTAGCCGTAGTCGCCGGACTCGACCCGCGCGAGCGACTGGCCGATCTTCTTCAGCAGCTTGCGCTCGCGGTCGCGGGTGCGCAGCTCGAGCGCGTGCTCCTCCTCGATCGTCGCGCGGTCGGCCGGGTCGGGCACGATCGAGGTGACCTCGCGCAGGTGCTCGGTGGTCTCGTCGGCGTTGGACAGCAGGTCGTTCTTCTGCGCGAGCAGGCGCAGGCGGAAGAACTCGCGCTGCTTGTCGTTCATGTACTCACTGTCGGGCATCGCCAGCACCTCGGCCTCGGTCAGCTCGGCGGCCGCCTTGGTCTTCCACGCGCCGGCGAGCTTCGGGTCGACCTTCGCTGGTGCGCGCAGCGGCTCGATCGGCTGGGCTGCGACCGGGCGGGCGGGCGCGAAGCGCTCGAGGAAGCGCTGGGCCGCCGCCGACGGCGCGACCGGCGCGGGCTCGACCACGGCGACCGGCGGCTTGGCGGCCTTGGCCGGTCTGGCGGGCGCTGCCGGCCGCGCCGCCGCTGTCGGCCGTGCCGCCGCGGGCGGCGTGGCCGCGGCCTTCGCCGGCGTCTTCGCGGCGGCGGTCTTGGTCGGCGCCGGCTTGGCCGGCGCCACGGTCTTGGACGGGGAGGCCTGGTCCGGGACCTTGCGGGACGCGGCCACGGTACCCCTGGCCGATGGCTTGGTCACTGGCATGTCTCCTTGGCAGTGCTGCTCGCTTGGGATTGCCGAGCGCGTTGGTGCGGCCGGTTGCCCGCTGCGGCCTGGGGGTGGGCCGTTTCGGGCGCGCGGATTGTAGCCACGCGGGCTCTGACGAGACGCACGGCTGCGCCGGGTGCGGCGCCGAGCGTGAAGCGCGTCGCAGTCGGCGCGCAGACGGTGTTCGGGTTCACGCGGGCTGCGCTGCAGTGATCAGGCTCATGCCGCGATCCGGCGGCCTCAGCCGACGCACTGCTGCAGCCCCTGCAGCAGCACGTCCTTCGGCAGGTCGATGCCGATGAAGACCATCCTGCTGGTCTTCTTCTCGCCCGGCGCCCACTTCGGCCCGAGGTCGCTGCCCATCATCTGGTGCACGCCCTGGAAGATCACCTTGCGGTCGCTGCCCTTCAGGTGCAGCACGCCCTTGTAGCGCAGCATCTTCGGGCCGTAGACCTGCACGATCGCGCCGAGAAAGTCCTCGAGCTTCGCCGGGTTCAGCGGCCGCTCGGCCTGGAACACGAAGGACTTGACGTCGTCGTCGTGGGCGTGGTGGTGCGGATGGTCGCAGTGCTCGCCGTGCGCGTGGTCGTGGTGATCGTGATCGTGGCCCTTCGCCGCCTCGAGGAACTCCGGGTCGAGGTCGAGCTTGGCGTTCAGGTTGAAGCCGCGCAGGTCGAAGACCTCGGCGATCGGCACCTCGCCGAAGTGCACGCGGCGCTGCGGCGCGCGCGGGTTCATGTGCTTGAGCCGGTGCGCGAGCGCGTCGACCGCGCCGGCGTCGACCAGGTCGGCCTTGCTGATGAAGATCTGGTCGGCGAAGCCGACCTGGCGCTGCGCTTCCTGGCGGGTGTCGAGCTGCTGCTCGGCGTGCTTCGCGTCGACCAGCGTCAGGATCGAGTCGAGCAGGTAGGTCTCGGCGATCTCGTCGTCCATGAAGAAGGTCTGCGCGACCGGGCCCGGGTCGGCCAGGCCGGTGGTTTCGATCACCACCCGCTCGAAGTCGATCTCGCCCTTGCGCCGGCGCTCGGCCAGCTCGGCCAGCGTGCTGCGCAGGTCTTCGCGGATCGTGCAGCACACGCAGCCGTTGTTCAGCTGCACGATCTGCTCCTGGCTGTCCTGCACCAGGATCTCGTTGTCGATGTTCTCGGGGCCGTATTCGTTCTCGATCACCGCGATCTTGCGCCCGTGCGCTTCGGTCAGCACGCGCTTGAGCAGCGTGGTCTTGCCCGAGCCGAGGAAGCCGGTGAGGATGGTGGCAGGGATCAGGGCTTGGTTCATGGGCGCGAGGCGTCGTGGCGGGCAACCGCGGTAGGTGAGGGCGGGCGACTCTGCTTCAAGCGCGGGCGTGTGTCAAACGCAGGGGCAAGGCGCCGCGGCGGCCGGCCGCGGGCCTCGGGTATTCTTCGGCTCCCGCCACCGCCGACACCGCCCGTGTCCGATCCCCCTGCCTCCCGGCCCCCGCGCGGGGGGCCCGAGAAGCGATCGCTGTTCGAGCGCCTGGTCGCGCTCGTCACGCCGAGCCCGGACTCGCGCGCCGAGTTGCTGGCCACGCTGGCCGACGCCGAGGAGCGCGAGCTGATCGAGCCCGAGTCGCGGCAGATGCTCGAGGGGGTGCTGCGCATCGCCGAGTTGCGCGCCGGCGACGTGATGGTGGCGTCGCCGCGGATGGACCTGCTCGACCTCGGCGCGCCCTACGACGAGCTGCTGGCGCTGGTGATCAACACCGCGCACTCGCGCTTCCCGGTGTTCGAGGAGCGGCGCGACAACATCATCGGCATCCTGATGGCCAAGGATCTGCTGAAGCTGCAGCGCTCGCCGACGCTGAACCTGCGCCGGCTGCTGCGCCCGGCGGTGTTCGTGCCCGAGAGCAAGCGGCTGAACGAGCTGCTGCGCGAGTTCCGCAGCAACCGCAACCATCTGGCGATCGTGATCGACGAGTTCGGCCAGACCGCCGGGCTGGTGACGATCGAGGATGTGCTCGAGGAGATCGTCGGCGAGATCGAGGACGAGTTCGACGAGGCCGAGGTCGACACCGGCATCTACACGCTGGTCGACGGCAGCCGCCGGGTCGCCGGCGACGCGACCGTCGCGGCGGTCAACCACGGCTTCGAGGTGGCGCTGCCGCAGGACGAGTTCGAGACCATCGGCGGGCTGGTCGCCGACCACCTCGGCCACGTGCCGCGTCGCGGCGAGTGGGTCGAGCTCGGCGGCCTGCGCTTCACCGTGATGCTGGCGCGCGGCGGCTCGGTGCGCTGGTTCCGCGTGGTGCGCGCCGCGTCCGCGGCGGCGGACGGCGGTTGAGCGCCGCCGGCGCCGCCGCGCGCGCCGCCGGCCTGGCCGCGCTGGGTGCGCTGCAGACCCTGGCCTTCGTCTGGACCGCGGCCTGGCCGCTGCCGATCGCCACCGCCGCGGTGCTTGCCGCCGCGGTTGCCGCCGCGCCGGCGGGCCGCGCCGCGCTGTTCGGCTGGGCCTACAGCTGCGGCTGGCTGCTCGCCGGCGTGTGGTGGTTGTTCATCAGCATGCACCGCTACGGTGAGCTGCCGGCGCCGCTGGCGGCGGCCGCGGTGCTGGTGTTGGCGGCGGCGCTCGCGCTGTACCTCGGGCTCGCGCTCGCGCTGTACGCGCGCTGGCGCTGCGGCCGCGCGCTGCCCGACGCGCTGCTGTTCGCGGCGCTGTGGGTGCTGGCCGAGCAGGCGCGCACCTGGCTGTTCACCGGCTTCCCGTGGCTGGCCAGCGGCTACGCGCAGGTCGACGGCCCGCTCGCCGCGCTGGCGCCGCTGCTCGGGGTGGCCGGCGTCGGCGCCGCGGCTGCGATCAGCGCGGCGCTGGCGGCCGCGGCCTGGCG
>CAZKCJ010000068.1:0-11072 GCA_964550885.1 uncultured Rubrivivax sp.
TCTCGTACACGCGCAGGATCGCGCCGTGCGCGACCACGCAGTACAGGCACTGGTTGGCAGCCGAGGTGGCGACGATGATCATCTCGCGCTCGCCCTTGCTCAGGCTGCCGGTGGTCTTGAGCAGCAGCGCGTCGTGGTAGGCGATGAACGCGCGCCACTCGGCCGGCCGGTGCGCGAGCGCGAGGAACACGTTCGGCACGAAGCCGGTCTTGGCCTGCACCTCGAGGATGCGGGCGCGGATGTCGTCGGGCACGCTGGCCAGGTCGGGCACCGGATAGCGGCTGGGCGGGAGCGTCATGGGGTCACCTCGGCTTCGTTGCGGGCCCCGAACTGCATCGCGTGCAGCCGGGCGTACAGGCCGCCGGCGGCGAGCAGTTCGGCGTGCGTGCCCTGCTCGACGATCCGGCCGGCCTCCATCGCGACCACGCGGTCGGCGTGCTCGATCGTCGACAGCCGGTGCGCGATCACCAGCGTCGTGCGTCCGGCCATCAGCCGGTCGAGCGCGTCCTGCACCGCGCGTTCGGATTCGCTGTCCAGCGCCGAGGTCGCCTCGTCGAGGATCAGGATCGGCGCGTCGCGGTAGATCGCCCGCGCGATCGCCAGCCGCTGACGCTGGCCGCCGGACAGCCGGCTGCCGTTGTGGCCGATCGGTGTGTCCAGCCCCTCGGGCAGGGTCTTCGCGAACTCCAGCAGGTGCGCGGCGCGCAGCGCGGCGCGCACCTGCTCGCGGTCGACGGTGCCGCCGAGCGCGACGTTGGCGGCGAGGCTGTCGTTGAACAGCACCACGTCCTGGCTGACCAGCGCGAACTGCCGGCGCAGCGCCCGCACGTCCCACTCGGCCAGCGCGACCCCGTCCAGCCGCACCACGCCGGCGTCGGCCTGCACGAAGCGCGGCAGCAGCTGGATCAGCGTGGTCTTGCCGGCGCCCGAGGGCCCGACCAGCGCAACCGTCTCGCCCGGGTGCACGCGCAGGCTGCAGCGCTCCAGCGCCGGCGGGTGGTCGGCGCGGTAGCGCAGCGTGACCTCGGCGAACTCGATCTCGCCGCGCGCGCGGCCCGGGTCGTGGCGGCCGCCGCGCTCGTCGGGGCTGTCGTCGATCAGCGCGAGGCCGCGCTCCAGCGCGGCCAGCCCGCGGGTGATCGGCGCCATCACGTCCGACAGGTGCTTCATCGGCGCGAGCAGCATCAGCATCGCGGTGACGAAGGCGGCGAAGCCGCCGACCGTGACCGCGCCGCTGGTGCTCTGCCACAGCGCGACCGAGATCACCGCGGACAGCGCCAGCGCGGTCAGCGTGTGCGTGACCGGGGTCATCGTCGCCGCCGCGGCCACCGCCTTCATCGTCAGCCGACGCATCCGCTGGTTGCCGGCCTCGAAGCGTTCGGCCTGCTGCGGCGCCGCGCCGTGCAGCCGCACCGTGCGCCAGGCGAGCACGTTCTCCTCGATCACGTACGCGAACTCGTCGGTCGCCGCCTGCGCGGCCAGCGTGATCCGGTGCAGCCTGCGGCTGATCAGCCGCACCGCCAGCGCGACCGCCGGGAACAGCACGCCGACGAACAGCGTGAGCTTCCAGTTCAGCCAGATCAGGTAGCCCAGCAGCGCCGCCAGCGTCAGGCTGTCGCGCAGCAGGTTCAGCAGCGCGATCACCAGCGCGTGCGCGCCCTGCTGCGCCTCGTACACCAGCGTGTTGGTCAGGTTGCTCGCCGAGTGGCGGGTGAACAGCGCCGGCTCGCCGTGCAGCAGCCGCGCGAACATCTCGCGCCGCAGCCTGAGCACGCCCTGGTTCGCGGTCCAGGCGAGCGCGTACTGCGCGGTGAAGCCGGCCGCCGCGCGCAGCATGAACAGCCCGACGATCACCACCGGCACCAGCCACAGCGGCAGGTCGGACTTGCCGAAGCCGCTGTCCAGCAGCGGCTTCATCAGCGCCGGCAGCGCCGGCTCGGTCGCCGCGCTGACCAGCGCGCCGACGATCGCCACGGCGAAGCCGGCGCGCGCGTGCACGAAGTACGGCGCCAGACGGCGCAGACGCTGCAGCAGGTTGCGGGGAGGGGCCATCGGCGGGCCGGCGCCGACAAGCCCGATCGGCGCCGAAGCGGGCCCGATTATCGCGGCGCGATCCGGGCGCCGCGCCGACGGTGCCTACAATGCCCGCTCGTTGCCGGCGAGTCGCGTCGCGCCACGAGGGGAACCCTGGCGGCCGCGGCCGCTCTAGCGCCGGTGTCGCCCGTGGTCGTGAATGCGGCGACGCCTTCGCGCACCGACCACCGCCCACCCCGCCGATCGCCGCATGCCGCCCCGCGCTCCCCTGACCTGGCCCCGCCGTCGCTTCGTCGCCGCCGTGGCCGCGGGCGCCGCGGCGCCGGCCTTCGCGCAGTTCCGCGTGGAGATCACCGGCATCGGCGCCAACCAGATTCCGGTGGCCGTGGCCACGCTGCGCGACGAAGCCGCGGCGCCGGTCGCGGTGTCGGCGGTGATTCGTGCCGACCTGCAGCGCAGCGGCGTGTTCCGGCTGGTCGACGCGCCGCCGGGGCTGGACGAGCGCAGCGCCTACGCGCCCGAGAGCTGGCGCGCCACCGGCGCCGATGCGCTCGCGGTCGGCTCGATGCTGCGGCTGGCCGACGGCCGCTACGACATCCGGCTGCGGCTGTGGGATCTGATCAAGGGCAGCGACGCCCTGGCCCGCAGCGTGGTCGCGCCGCCGGCCGACCTGCGCCTGGCCGCGCACCAGCTGGCCGATGCGATCTACGAGAAGCTGACCGGCGACCGCGGCGTGTTCGCCACGCGCATCGCCTACGTGACCAAGGCCGGCAGCCGCTACACGCTGCACGTGACCGACGCCGACGGCGAGGGCGGGCGGGTGGCGCTGACCAGCAACGACCCGATCATCTCGCCGGCCTGGTCGCCCGACGGCAAGGAGCTCGCCTACGTGTCCTTCGAGACGCAGAAGGCGGTGGTCTGGGTGCAGGACGTGGCCAGCGGCCGGCGGCGGATGATCGCCAACTTCCGCGGCTCGAACAGCGCGCCGGCCTGGTCGCCCGACGGCCGCACGCTGGCGCTGGCGCTGTCGCTGGACCGCAGGACGCAGCTGTACCTGCTGCCGGCCGACGGCGGCACGCCGCGGCGGCTGACCCACAGCGACGCGATCGACACCGAGCCGGTGTTCGCGCCCGACGGCCAGACGATCTACTTCGTCAGCGACCGCGGCGGCGGCCCGCAGATCTACCGGATGGCGCTGGCCGGCGGCAACCCGCAGCGCGTGAGCTTCAGCGGCAGCTACAACGTCAGCCCGGCGATCAGCCCCGACGGCAAGTGGCTCGCCTACGTCACCCGCCAGCGCAACGGCTTCCGGCTGATGGTGCAGGACCTGGCCGGCGGCGCGCCCACCGCGATCACCGACACCACCGACGACGAGAGCCCCAGCTTCGCGCCCAACGGCAAGCTGATCGTCTACGCCAGCCGCTCGCAGGGCCGCGACGTGCTGATGACCACCACGCTGGACGGCCGCGTGAAGACGCGGCTGCTGACCAGCGGCGCCGACATGCGCGAGCCCGCGTGGGGCCCGTTCGGCCGCTGAACCCCCGTTGCCCCAAGGAGGACCGATGACGATGCCCGCATTCACCCGGATCCCGCGCCTGGCCGGCGCGCTGCTGTGCGCCGCCGTGCTGGTTGCCGGCTGCAGTTCGACCCGGCTCGACGAGGCGCCGGTCGAGGACCGCGCGCCGGTGCCGGCCGCGGGCGCCAGCGCGCCCGGCGGGGCCGGCGCCAGCGGCGCGCCGGCGTCGGGGGTGGCCAGCGTCGACCTGACCAAGGCCGACGCGGCGGCCAAGGCGGCGCTGCTGGCGCAGCGCGTCGTCTACTTCGACTTCGACAGCTTCGTGGTCAAGGACGAGTACCGGCCGATGCTCGAGGCGCACGCGCGCGCGCTCGCCGCCGACCGCAGCAAGCGGATGGTGGCCGAGGGCCACACCGACGAGCGCGGCAGCCGCGAGTACAACCTCGCGCTCGGCCAGAAGCGCGCCGAGGCGGTGGTGCGCACGCTGGTGCTGCTGGGCGCGGCCGACAACCAGCTCGAGGCGGTCAGCTTCGGCGAGGAGCGCCCGGCGGTCGCCGGCAGCAACGAGGAAGCCTGGGCGAAGAACCGGCGGGTGGAGCTGAAGGACCGATGAGTCGGCTCGACTCCCCGGCGGCGCACGGCGCCGCGCGCGCGCCGCGCTGGCCGGCGGCGGCGCTGCTGCTGGCGGCCGCGCTCGCCGCGCCGGCGCATGCGCAGCTGTTCGCCGACGACGAGGCGCGCAAGGCGATCATCGACCTGCGCACGCGCGTCACGCAGGCCGACGAGCGCAGCCGCGCGCAGACCGAGCAGCTGCAGACGCTGCAGCGCAGCCTGCTCGACCTGAACCGCCAGATCGAGCTGCTGCGCGGCGAGATCGCGCAGCTGCGCGGCAGCAACGAGCTGCTGCAGCGCGACCTGGCCGAGCTGCAGAAGCGCCAGCGCGACCAGGCGCAGGCCTTCGACGAGCGGCTGCGCCGCTTCGAGCCGCAGAAGGTGATGCTCGACGGGCAGGAGTTCGAGGCCGGGGCCGACGAGAAGCGCCAGTTCGAGGAGGCGCTGGCGCTGCTGCGCGCCGGCGAGTTCGATCGGGCGGCGCAGGCCTTCGGCGCGTTCCCGAGCCGCTGGCCGAACAGCGGCTACGCGGCGCCGGCGCGCTTCTGGCAGGGCAACGCGCTGTACGGCAAGCGTGACTACGCGCAGGCGATCGCCGCCTTTCGCGCGTACCTGGCGGCCGCGCCCGACGGGCCGCGTGCGCCCGAGGCGGCGCTGGCGATTGCCAACTCGCAGCTCGAGTCCAAGGACCCGAAGGCCGCGCGCAAGACGCTGGGCGAGCTGATCAAGGCCTATCCGAAGTCCGAAGCCGCGGTCGCCGCGCGCGAGCGGCTCGGGAACCTGAAGTAGCCGCCGCCGGCGCGGCGCTGCAGCGCGATGCCGACCGAAGCCGAACTGCCCGCGCTGACCGCGCGCGTGCTGTGGGCGGCGTTCGGGCTGGGTGCGGGCTTCGGCGCGATCGCGCGGCGCACCCACTTCTGCACGATGGGTGCGATCAGCGACGTCGTCGCCAGCGGCAACTGGCTGCGCATGCGCATGTGGGTGCTGGCGGTCGCGGTCGCGATGATCGGCTTCAACGCGATGGTCGCCGCCGGCTGGGTGCGCGCCGGCGACAGCATCTACGCGGGCCCACAGTTGCGCTGGCTGTCGCACCTGGTCGGCGGGCTGCTGTTCGGCTTCGGCATGGTGCTGGCTTCGGGCTGCGGCGCGCGCTCGCTGGTGCGCGCCGGCGGCGGCAACCTGAAGGCGCTGGTGGTGCTGCTGGTGCTGGGCGCGTCGGCGGCGATGACGCTGCGCGGGCTGTTCGCGGTGCTGCGCGCGGCCAGCGTCGATCGCGTCGCGCTGACGCTGCCGTCGACGCAGGACCTGCCCAGCCTGCTGGCGGGCGCGGCCGGGGTCGCGCCGACGGTGCTGGCGCCGCTGCTCGGCACCGGCCTGGGCGTGCTGCTGGTCGGCTGGGTGCTGGCGCGGCCCGAAGGCCGGGCGCGCGAGGTCTGGCTCGGCGGCCTGGGCATCGGCGCGGCGGTGGTCGCGCTGTGGTGGGTGTCGGGCGTGCTCGGCTACCTGAGCGAACACCCGCAGACGCTGGCGCAGGCCTTCGTCGCGACCGACTCGCGGCGGCTGGAGAGCTTCAGCTTCGTTGCGCCGGTGGCCTATGCGCTCGACTGGCTGATGCTGTTCAGCGACCGCGGCCGCAGCCTGAGCGTGGGCATCGTCGCCACCGCCGGCATGCTGGTCGGCGCGCTGGCGGTGGCGCTGGCCGACGGCAGCTTCCGCTGGGAGGGCTTCGCCGGCCCCGAGGACACCGCCAACCACCTGGTCGGCGGCGCGCTGATGGGCGTGGGCGGCGTCACCGCGCTCGGCTGCACGATCGGCCAGGGCCTGAGCGGGCTGAGCACGCTCGCGCTCGGCAGCTTCATCGCGGTGGCGGCAATCGTCGCCGGCGGCTGGCTCGGCCTGCGCTGGCAGCTGTGGCGGATCGAGCGAGGGGCTTGAGTGGCGGCGCAGCGTGCGGGCTCGCGCTGCGCCAGTGCCGGCGGCTGCGCGGCATCGCCGCTGTTGCGCGCCGGCGGGTCCGTGGTCGAGGTGCAGCGCGCGCGGGCCGGCGGCCCCTGGTGCACGGGCGACGATGCAGCACGACGCCGAACCGGCCGCGCCGCTGCGCGCTGACATGGCGTCGCGCATCAACGTGAGCGGCGCTGCCGCGGCCGACCTCGAGCGTCGCTTCGGCGGCCTGCGGCGGCTGTACGGCGACGCCGCCTACGCGCGCTTGCGCGCGCTGCGCGTCGCGGTGGTCGGCGTCGGCGGCGTCGGCTCGTGGGCGGCCGAGGCGCTCGCGCGCTGCGGCGTCGCGCGGCTGGTGCTGATCGACCTCGACCACGTCGCCGAGTCGAACCTGAACCGCCAGGTGCAGGCGCTGGGCGCGACCGTCGGCCAGGCCAAGGTGCGGGCGCTGCAGCAGCGCATCGCCGACATCCACCCCGGCTGCGAGCTGCTGCCGGTGGAGGCGTTCGTCAGCCCCGACAACTGGCCGGCGCTGCTGCCGCAGCCGGTGGACGCGCTGATCGACGCCTGCGACCAGGCGCGCGCCAAGCTCGCGCTGGCCGCGTGGGCGCGCGCAAGCGGCCTGCCCTTCGTCAGCGTGGGTGCGGCCGGCGGCCGGCAACGCGCGCAGGCGGTCGAGGTCGCCGACCTCGCGCAGGTCAGCCACGACCCGCTGCTCGCCGCGCTGCGCCAGCGGCTGCGGCGCGCCGGCGCCGCGCCGCCGAGCGGCGCGATCGGCGTGCGCTGCGTGTTCTCGCGCGAGCCGGCCGTTGCCGCGGGCGGCCCGCGCGCGGCGCCGGCGGACGGTGGCGGTGCGAGGCCAGCACATCGACCTGCGGCCGCGCCGGCCGACGAGCCGCAGGCAGCGCCCATGCGCGCGGCGGGTGCGCCGCTGGCGTGCGCCGGCTACGGCTCGGTGGTCACCGTCACCGCGACCTTCGGGCTGGTCGCGGCCGGCGAGGTGATCGCGCAGGCGCTGGCGGCCGCACCGGCGAGCGGCCCGCGGGCGGCGCCCGACGCGACCGGCGACGGCCGAGGCACGCAGGTCGCATCGCTATAATGCGCGCCTCTACCGGGGGGTCGTTAGCTCAGTCGGTAGAGCAGCGGACTTTTAATCCGTTGGTCGCAGGTTCGAATCCTGCACGACCCACCACCGGATCCGCAAAGTCCGGTTGCATCTCGGGCTCTTAGCTCAGCTGGTAGAGCAGCGGACTCTTAATCCGTTGGTCGTAGGTTCGAATCCTACAGGGCCCACCAGGATCTCCCTCGAACCGTCGGGCACGGTGCGCGCATGCCGCTCGCGGCTCGGCCGGCGTGCGCGTGACCGGCGTCCGAGCAACGCACGGTCTGCAGCGCCGGCAAGCAAGGATCGGCCCGGCGCCGAACCGCGCAAGCCGCAGGGCGCTGCCCGCGTTGGGGCCGCTTGCCGATCGGCGCGGCCGTTGCCGCCGCGCGCTCAGCCCCGGCGCACCTTCGCCTTCGCAGCATCGGCGCGCGCGGCCGCGCGCGCCTGCACGAGCAGGCGCCGGCCGGCGTCGGCGATCAGGTCGAGCATGCGGTACAGCTGCTCGCGCTGCGCCGCGTCCAGCTCCGCGACCAGCGTGTCGTGCAGGCGCGCGGTGCGGGCGAGCAGGCGGCGGTACAGCGCACGGCCTTCGGCGGTCAGCGCCAGGCGCACCGCGCGCGCGTCGCGCGCGTCGGTTTCGCTGCTGACGAGGCCGCGCTGCACCAGCGCGGCCAGCACCCGGCTGGCCTGCGCCGGCTGCACGTCGGCCTCCTCGGCCACGCGCGCCAGCGTCAGCGGCGCTGCGGCGTACAGGTTGCCGAGCAGCCGCCACTCGACGCCGGTGATGCCGAACTCGCGCGCGTACGCGAGGTAGGCCGGCCGCGTCGCGTAGTACGCGGCCTTCTGCAGCCGGTAGGAGACGAGCTCGTGGAACGCGGGCCCGGCAGCGGCGCTGCGGGGCGTGCGGGTGGATCCGGCCTTGGGCATGCTCGGGTTGGGACGGCGCGGCGCGCAGGCGCGCCAGGCCGTGATGGTAGGGCAAGCGCGGCCCCCAATCATTTGACTTCGTCAATCGATCCGGCCAGAATCGCGGCCTCGATGCTTGACGAAGTCAAGTGATTGCCGACAGGGGACGAGGATGCAGATGACAGGTGGACAGGCGCTGGCCGCGCAGCTCGCGGCCGAGGGCGTGCGCGACGTGTTCGGCATCCCCGGCGTGCAGCTGGACTGGGCGACCGACGCGCTGCTCGAGGTCGCCGACCGCATCCGCTACCTGATTCCGCGGCACGAGCAGGCGGCGTCGTACATGGCCGACGGCTACGCGCGCAGCAGCGGGCGCGAGGGCGTGTGCCTGGTGGTGCCCGGCCCCGGGCTGCTGAACGCGATGGCCGGCCTGGCGACCGCCTACGCGTGCAACTCGCGCGTGCTGTGCCTGAGCGGGCAGATCCCGTCGGCGCAGATCGGCGCGGGGCTGGGGATGCTGCACGAGGTGCGCGGGCAGTCGCAGATCCTGGGCGCGGTCACCAAGTGGCAGGCGCTGGCGCGGCGGCCCGAGGAGGTGCCGGCGCTGGTGCACGAGGCCTTCGTGCAGCTGCGCAGCGGCGCGCCGCGCCCGGTCGGGCTGGAGCTGCCGCCCGACGTGCTGGCGGCGCGGGCCGAGGTCGAGCTGCTGCCGCCGGCGCAGCCGCTGCCCGCCGACGCGGGCGAGCCGGCGCAGCTCGACGAAGCCGCCGCGGCGCTGCGCGCCGCGCGCTTCCCGGTGGTGTACGCCGGCGGTGGCGCGCTGGCGGCAGGCGCGGGGCCGGCGCTGCAGCAGCTCGCGCAGCGGCTGCAGGCGCCGCTGGTGATGAGCGACAACGGCCGCGGCGTGCTGCCGCACGATCATCCGCTGGCGGCCAGCGCGCTCGGCGGGCGCTGCCTGCTGCCGCACGCCGACCTGGTGCTGGTGGTCGGCAGCCGCTTCGTCGATGGCCGCGGGCAGGCCGCGCACGCGCGCGCGGGCTGCCGCTTCGTCTACGTCAATCTGGATGCGGCGCATACCGGCGCGCCGCGCCAGCCGGGGATCGCGCTGCATGCGGACGCTGCGGCGGCGGCGCGGGCGCTGCTGCAGCGGCTGGAGGGCCACCGCCCCGCGGCGTCGCGCGAAGACGCGGTCGCGCAGGTGCGCGCGTGGTGCGAGCACCAGCTCGACGCGCTGCAGCCGCAGCGCGCCTACGTGGAGGCGCTGCGCCGCTGCCTGCCCGCCGACGGCGTGCTGGTCAGCGAGCTGACCCAGGTCGGCTACGTCGCCAACCTCGCGTTTCCGGTGCCGGGCCCCCGCACCTTCCTGACGCCCGGCTACCAGGGCACGCTGGGCTACGGCTTCGCCACCGCGATCGGTGCGGCGCTGGCCGATCCGGCGCGGCCGGTGGTGTCGATCAACGGCGACGGCGGCTTCGGCTGGAACCTGCAGGAGCTTGCGACCGTCGCGCGCTACCGGCCGCGGCTGGTGACGATCGTGTTCGAGGACGGCGCGTTCGGCAACGTGCGGCGGATCCAGTCGACGCTGTTCCAGCGCGAGATCGGCACCACGCTGCACAACCCGGACTTCGTCGCGCTCGCGCAGGCCTTCGGGCTCGCGGCCACGTCGGTCGATTCGCCGCAGGGGCTGGAGTCAGCGCTGGCGGCCGCGCTGGCCACCGACGGCCCGGCCTTCATCGTCGCGCGCGTCGGCGCGATGCCGGGGCCCTGGCACCTGATCCACGCCTTCTCGAAGGCGCCGCGGCCGGCGCCGCCGAATCCGCTGGGCGAAGCCGTCGCCTGAAGGGGGCCCGCCGATGCAGCAGCAGCGCTTGTACGTCGACGGCCGCTGGCGCGACTCCGCCAGCCCGGCGACGATCGAGGTGGTCGACCCGGCCACCGACGAGGTCTTCGGCGTCGCGCCGCGCGGCTGCGCCGCCGACGTCGACGCCGCGGTCGCGGCCGCCGCGCGCGCGCAGCCGGGCTGGGCGGCGCTGCCGGCGGCCGAGCGCATCGCTGCACTCGACCGCATCCGCGCGGGGCTGCAGGCGCGCGCCGACGAAGCCGCCGCGCTGATCACGCGCGAGATGGGCGCACCGCTGTGGTTCTCGCGCCAGGCGCAGCTCGGCTTGCCGCTGAAGAACCTGGAGATCGCCGCGCGCGCGATGGCGCAGCTGGCCGCGCAGCCCGAGAAGCTGATCGCTTCGACCCGCGTGGTCCGCGACCCGGTCGGCGTGGTCGCGGCGATCACGCCCTGGAACTTCCCGCTGCACCAGATCACCGCGAAGCTCGCGCCGGCGCTGGCCGCCGGCTGCAGCGTGGTGCTCAAGCCGAGCGAGCTGACGCCCTTCGACGCCGGCCTGCTGGCCGAGGTGATCGACGCGGCCGGCCTGCCGCCGGGCGTGTTCAACCTGGTGCCGGGCAGCGGCGCGGAGGTCGGCGAGCCGCTGGTCACGCATCCGTTGGTGGACATGGTCAGCTTCACCGGCTCCACCACCGCGGGCCGGCGGATTGCGGCGCTGGCCGCGCCGCTGATGAAGAAGCTGGCGCTCGAGCTCGGCGGCAAGTCGGCGAACATCGTGCTGCCCGACGTGGCGCTGGCGCTGGCGCTGCCGGTGGTGCTGAAGCAGGGCTGGGCCAACTCGGGCCAGGCCTGCGCGTGCCTGTCGCGCGTGCTGCTGCCGCGTGCGCTGTACGCCGAGGCGCAAGCGCAGCTGGTGGCGCTGGCGGCGCAGTGGCGCGTCGGCGATCCGCTGGACCCCGACACGCAGCTGGGCCCGGTGGCTTCGCGCGCGCAGCAGGCGCGCGTGCAGGCGCTGCTGCGCTCGGGCATCGAGCAGGGCGCGCGGCTGCTGTGCGGCGGGGGCGAGCCGCCCGCCGGCCGCGCGCGCGGCGCCTACGTGCGGCCCACGCTGCTGGCCG
>CAZKCJ010000069.1:0-11051 GCA_964550885.1 uncultured Rubrivivax sp.
CTGCTTCGTGGATCTGTCGAACGGCTTCAAGTTCGTCACGCGCTCGTGCGTCGGCTCGAAGGAGCGGATCAAGCTCGACGACGGCCGCGAACTGCCGCTGGTCAAGCTCGAGACCACCAGCGAGAGCCATCCGTTCTATACGGGCACGCAGAAGAGCGTCGACAACCTCGGCGGCCGGGTCGAGAAGTTCCGCAACAAGTACGCGCGGATCGCGCCGAAGAAGTAGCCGCGCGCCGGCCGCTGCCCGGTGCGCGGCTGCCGCGCGCACTGCGGCCGCGGTGATCGGCGGCAAGCCCCCGCGTCCGGCCGCACCCGCCGCGGCATCATCCGCCGGTGAACAACCCGTCCCCGGCTCTAGTCAGTCAAGCCGCCGCCCGGCGCCTGCCGCGCGCCGCGTTGCTGCTGCTGTGCGCGGCTTACGTGCTGCCGGGCGTGTTCGGGCGCGATCCGTGGCGCGACGCCGACCTGGTCGCGTTCGGCACGATGCTCGGGCTGGCCGAGGGGCGCAGCGACTGGTTCGCGCCGACGCTGGGGGGCTTGGCGGTCGACGCCGCGCTGCTGCCGTACTGGCTGGGTGCGGGCGCGATCCGTCTGCTGGGGCCGCTGCTCGGGCCGGCGCTGGCCGCGCGGCTGCCGTTCGCGCTGCTGCTGGCGCTGGTGCTGGCGCTGTGCTGGTACAGCTGCTACCAGCTGGCCCGCACCGAGGCCGCGCAGCCGCTGGCCTTCGCCTTCGGCGGCCAGGCGGCACCGGTGGACTACGCGCGGGTGATCGC
Organism: uncultured Rubrivivax sp.; assembly: GCA_964550885.1. Lineage (GTDB taxonomy): Bacteria > Pseudomonadota > Gammaproteobacteria > Burkholderiales > Burkholderiaceae_C > Rubrivivax. The sequence goes on from CAZKCJ010000069.1 coordinate 774, forward strand.
CGACGCCGCGGTGCTCGCGCTGATCTCGTGCCTGGGGCTGCTGCGGCTCGGCCACGAGACCACGCCCGAGATCGCCCAGCTGCTCGCGGTGGCGTTGTACTTGTGGGCGCTGGCGGCGTCGACCTGGCGGCGTCGGCTGCCACGCGCTGCGGTGCTGGCGGCGCTGCTGATGCTGGCTTGCAGCGGCGCGCCGAGCATCGGGGCGGCGCTGGCCGTGGCCGGCGCGCTCGTCTGCGCGCTGTCGAGCTTCGCGCAGGTGCGCCGGCTGGTGCCGTGGATCATCGGCGGCGGCGTCGCGGCGGCGGCGCTGGCCGTCGGGCTCGGCGCCTTCGCTTGGCGGGTCGATGCGAGCGCCGATCCGGCAAGCCTGCTGCGCAACCCGAAGCTGTGGCTGTGGTTCCTTTGGCCGGCGTGGCTGCTGGCGCTGTGGACGCTGTGGCGCTGGCGTCATCACCTGTGGCGCCGCCACGTCGCGCTGCCGACCTCGATGCTGCTGGTCGCGCTCGCCGGGAGCATCGCGATGGATGCGTCGGAGCGGGTGCTGCTGCTCGCGCTGCCGCCGATCGCGGTGCTGGCGGCCTTCGCGCTGCCGACCCTGCAGCGCAGCACGCGCGCGGCGATCGACTTCTTCTCGATCAGCCTGTTCACGCTGGCCGCCGGCGCGCTGTGGGTGATCTACCTGTCGGTGCAGACCGGGTTTCCGGCCAAGCCGGCACAGAACGTCGAGCGGCAGGTGAGCGGCTTCGTCGCGGTCTTCTCGTGGTGGGCGCTGGTGCCGGCGCTGCTGGCGACGCTCGCCTGGCTGTGGCTGGTGCGCTGGCGCACCGGGCGCCACCGCGAAGCGCTGTGGAAGAGCCTGGTGCTGCCGGCTGGCGGGGTCACGCTGTGCCTGGTGCTGCTGTTGACGCTAGGGCTGCCGATCCTCGACCAGGCGCGCAGCAACCGCGTGATCGTCGAGCGGATCGCGCGCTGGGTGCCGGCGGGTGACTGCGTTGCCGCGCCGGGGCAGAGCCCGTCGCTGGTCGCGGCGCTCGCGGTCCACGCGGGCCTGCGCGTGGATGCCCGGCCGCTGCCGCAGTCGGCCGCCTGCGCCCGGCTGGTGCGGCTGGAGCCGCGCGTGGCACCGCCGCCGCCGCCGCCGGGCTTCGCGCTGCTGGCGCGCGAGGCGCGGCCGACCGACCGCGGCGCGCTGGTGGCGGTCTACCGGCGCGTCGATCAGCCTTGACGCCGCCGGCGCCTGTGCGGCGGCGGCCATCGACGCGCGGTGCTGCCCGATCGATGTGCTTGAGTGCATCCCGGTGCCGGAAGCGGCGGCGGCACGCGATCCCGTGCGGCTGCAGTAGCATCGCGGCACTCATCCTCCACCACCCGATCGAAGGATCCCCATGAAGCTGTTGTTCGTCGCGGTCGCGGCCCTGGCGCTGTCCGGTCCGGTCATGGCCCAGGAGCAGTATCGGCTGCGCAGCGCAGCCGACCTGGCTCAGCTGTGCTCGCCGGCGGCATCGGACCAGCAGGCGGCCACCTCGCTGGCGTTCTGTCACGGCGCGCTGGCCGGGGCTTATGCGTACTTCGAGGCGACCACGCCGGCGGCCGACCGCTTCGTCTGTCCGCCCACGCCTGCGGTCACGCGCACGCAGGTCGCGAACGCATTCGTCGCCTGGCTGAAGGCGCACCCGCAGTACCGCAACGATGCCGCGATCGACACGCTGTTCCGCTTCGCCGCTGAAACCTATCCGTGCAAGAAGTGAGCTTCGAGTTTGCGCGCCTGCGCAGGAGAACCGAGATGAACCGTCAATTGATGTCCGCCGCGGTGCTCGCGGCTGCACTGGCCACGACCAGCTGTGCCGACATGAGTGCAAGCCAGCAGTCGACCCTGTCGGGGGCCGCGATCGGCACCGCCGGTGGCGCGCTGGTCGGCGCGATCACCGGTGACTGGGCCTGGGCTGCGGCTGGCGCGGCAATCGGTGCCGGTGCCGGCTACCTGACCGACCAGAACCGGCAGCGCCAGCAGCGCGCGTTCGACGCCGGCGTGCAGCAGGGCAAGCAGCAAGCCAAGCAGCAGTAGCCGGGCTGCGGCGCGGCCGGCAGGCTGCGCGCCCGGGTCACAGACGCGGCTGCGCGCCGCGACGATCGTCGCTGCTGGCAACCGGGCGCGCCGGCGGGGCCTTCGCCGCCGTGCGCGCTGGCTTCGAGGATTTGCCGGACGCCTGGGCGCTGCGCGTCGTCTGGGCGGCGGCGGGCCGGGTCTTGGCTGCCGCCGTGTGCCGGGCCTTGCCGCCGTCGCTGGCGACCGCGCGCTTGCCGCCGGGGCGGGCCGCGCGCTGCGCCGGCTCGCCGTCGCGGGCGCGCGCAGTGCGCGCCTTCACCGGCCGATAGACGACGATGCGCTGACCGGCCTTGAAGCGCGCGTCCGGCTCCACCGCGTTCCACTGCGCGACCTGCTCGGCGGAAACACCGTAGCGACGGGCGACGGCCGCAACGCTCAGGCCGGACTTGCCGGCGCGCACGGTAATGCGCTTGCCCGGTGGTCGATCAGGCGCGAACTGGACGGTGGCGTTGTCGGCAATCGCGTCGGGCACGTCGGCATCGTGTCGGCCGTTGCGCGGCACCAGCAGGGTCGAGCCGGTCTTGATCAGCATTCGCGGCGGGATCTGGTTGGCCGCGCGCAACTCGGCCTCGCTGATGCCGATCCGGCGCGCGGCCTCGGCCGGCTTGAGCGTTGCCGGCGCGACCCAGGCGGTCCAGGTCGCGAGCACGCCGTCGTGGCCGTTCAGCTTGCGCGCGAACTCGCCCGCGTTCTCGAACGGCAGCAGCACCTGCGGCGTGCCTGCGGCCAGGATCACCGGCTTGTTCAACTGCGGGTTCAGCTGCCTGAACTCCTCGATCGACACGCCGGCGAACCGCGCGGCGAGCGCGACGTCGATGTCGCGGGTGATCGGCACGCTCAGGAAGTACGGGTGGTTCTCGATCCGCGGCAGCTCCAGCGCGTAGGCCTGCGGGCGCAGCACGATGTTCTTCACCGCCTGCAGCTTGGGCACGTAGTTGCGCGTCTCCTCGGGCATGCGCAGAGCCTCGTAGGTGGTGGGCCGACCGGCCTTGCGGTTGCGGTCGACCGCGCGCTGCACGTTGCCCTGGCCCCAGTTGTACGCAGCCAGGGTCAGCTGCCAGTCGTCGAACTGCGTCTGCAGCAGCTGCAGGTAGTCCAGCGCCGCGCGGGTGGACTGCAGCACGTCGCGGCGCTCGTCGCGGAACAGGTTCTGCTTCAGGTCGAAGTCGCGGCCGGTGGCCGGCATGAACTGCCACATGCCCGCCGCGCGCGCCGACGACTTCGCGTGCGGGTTGAACGCGCTCTCGATGAAGGGCAGCAGCGCGAGCTCGGTGGGCAGACCGCGGCGCTCGATCTCCTCGACGACGTAGTACAGGTAGCGGCTGCCGCGCTCGGTCATGCGCTGCACGTAGTCCGGCCGCGTCGCGTACCACTGCTCCCACTTGGCGACTAGTTCGCCGTCGAGATCGGGCATTGCGAAGCCCGCCCGCACCCGGTCGAACAGGTCGGTGTTCGCGGTTGCCGCATCGAACTCGTAGGGCTGCGACGGCCGCTGCGGATCGTAGGTGACGATCGGCGCCGCGGGCGCGGCCGCCGCCGCGAGCCCGGCCGACTCGCTCGGCGCCGCGGCCGAGGCGGCCGAAGCGCCGGCCTGCGCCGTGGCCCCCGCCTGCGGCCCCGCAGCCGGCGGCACGGCGCAACCGCCGAGCAGAGCCAGCACGACCGCGCCCGCCAGCGCGACGCGCCGCCGGGCGCATCGGCCCAGGCGCGTGGCGAACGGGAAGCGGGACTCTAGAATCGGCCGGTGCCTCGGCGTCCGGGCGCTGCAGTCGGAGCAGCCGACGTGGCGCGGACCGGCAGGCGGCTCGCCGATCATCGGATCCGGCGCTGGTGCGCGGGGAACGGGGCTGGCATCAGCATCGGAGAGTTCTGCGCGCGTGGATGCGAAAGACGCGTCGATTATAGAGTTGGGGATCTGGCTGCAGACCCCGCCCGGGCAGTGTCTGCTGCAGTGGGAACAGGCACAACTCGACGAGGTGGTCGCCGACGTGTTCGGTTACCACGCGGCACAACTGGGCTTGCCCGAGGTGCAGGGGCTGCGCGCCAACCGGATGCCGCATCGCTGGGTGCTGGTCGACGAGGTGGCGCAGATCGCCGATCCGCCGGCGCCTGCCGCGCCTGCCGACGACGAGGTCGACAGCCAACCGCTGCCGCCGCTGCCGGCGGCGTTGTGCGACTTCGACGCGCTGCCGTTCCCGAACAACAGCCTGGACCTGGTGGTGCTGCCGCACACGCTGGAGCTGGCGCGCGAGCCGCACCTGACGTTGCGCGAGGTCGAGCGCGTGCTGGTGCCCGAAGGCCGGCTGGTGGTCACCGGCTTCAACCCGGCGAGCCTGTGGGGGCTGCGCCAGCGCGTCGGCCGCAGCTTCAGCGTGCTCGGGCGCGGTCGGCCGCCGTACCTGCCGCGCGCCGGCGAATTCATCCTGTACTGGCGGCTGCGCGACTGGCTGCGGCTGCTGAGCTTCGAGGTCGAGGGCGGACGCTTCGGCTGCTACCGGCCGCCGTGGCGCAGCGCGCGCTGGCTGGAGCGCAGCGCCTGGCTGGAGCGCGTCGGCGAGCGCTGGTGGCCGGTGCTGGGCGCGGTGTACTTCCTGGTCGCGGTCAAGCGGGTGCGTGGCATGCGGCTGGTCGGGCTCGCGCGGCGCGAGGCGCGCGTGAGCCGGCCGGCAGGGGCGATCGCCACGCACCGGCAGCGGCAGCGGATCGAGCCGGTGCGCGAGTGAATCCGGCCAGATCGCATCCGGTGGCTGACCCGGGCTTGGCCAGCGGCGAGGCCGAGGTGGTCGTCTACACCGACGGCGCCTGCAAGGGCAACCCGGGGCCGGGCGGCTGGGGCGCCTGGCTGCAGGCCGGCGCGCACGTGAAGGAGCTGTACGGCGGCGACGCGGCGACCACCAACAACCGGATGGAGCTGACCGCGCCGATCGAGGCACTGGCCAGCCTGAAGCGCCCCTGCCGGGTTGCGATCTACACCGACAGCCAGTACCTGCGCGACGGCATCACCCAGTGGATCCGGGCCTGGAAGGCGCGCGCGTGGCGCACCGCCAGCGGCAAGCCGGTGAAGAACATCGACCTGTGGCAGCGGCTCGACGAGCTGGTGCAGCGTCACGACGTGCGCTGGCACTGGGTGCGCGGGCACGCGGGCGACGCCGGCAACGAGCGCGCCGACGCGCTGGCCAACCGCGGTGCGCGCGAGGCGCTGCGATGACCGCGCGCGGCTGCAACCCGGCTCCGATCGATCGACTGCGCTGCGGCGCCGAAGGCTGGCATTGAAGAAGCTGCACACCTGGATCGCCGTCATCGGCATCGCCGCGCTCGGGTCGGGCGCCTGGTGGTGGCAGCACCAGCCGTCGCGCGGCGACATCGGTGCCGCCGCCGGCACCGCGGCCGTGCCCGGCAGTGGCGCGGCGGGCGAGCCGGTGGCGGTCGAGGTCGGCCGCGCCGAGAAGACGACGCTGGCCGACGACGCGCAGGCCGTCGGCTCGCTGCGTTCGCGCCAGGGCGTGACCCTGCGGCCCGAGGTCAGCGGCCGCGTCGCCGCGCTCGGCTTCCACGACGGCCAGCGCGTCAAGCGCGGGCAGCTGATGGTGCAGCTCGACGACACGCTGCAGCGCGCGCAGCTGCAGCAGGCGCAGGCGCAGGCGACGATCGCGCGCACCAACCTGCAGCGCAACCGCGACCTGGTCGGGCAGGGCTTCGTCAGCCAGAGCGCGGTCGACCAGAGCGCCGCCGCGCTCGACGTGGCCGAAGCCCAGGTCGCGCTGGCGCAGGCGCAGCTCGCGCGGATGCGCATCGTCGCGCCCTTCGACGGCGTGGCCGGCATCCGCAGCGTCAACCTCGGCGACTACGTGAAGGACGGCGCCGACCTGGTCAACGTCGAGGACCTGTCGCAGATGCTGGTCGACTTCCGCCTGCCCGAGCGTTTCATCGCCCGGGTGCGCACCGGGCAGGCGGTGGAGGTCACGCTCGACGCGCTGCCCGGCCAGCGCTTCGCCGGGCGGATCGACGCGCTCGACGCGGTGATCGACGCCAGCGGCCGCTCGCTGCTGGTGCGCGCACGGCTGGACAACCCGGGCGGCGTGCTCAAGTCGGGCCTGTTCGCACGCACGCGGATCGTGTTCGCGCAGCGCGACGACGCGCTGGTGGTGCCCGAGGAGGCGCTGCTGCCGCAGGGCGGCAGGCAGTACCTGTTCAAGGTCGTCGACGGCCCCGACGGCAAGCTCGCCAAGCGCATCGAGGCGCGCATCGGCATGCGCGTGCCGGGCAAGGTCGAGGTGCTCGACGGCCTCGCGCCGGGCGACGTGGTGGTCACCGCCGGCCAGGCGCGGCTCGGGCCGGGCGCAGCGGCGCCGGTGAAGATCATCAGCCTCGGCGGCCCCGCGCCGGCGAGCGCACCGGGTGCGTCGGCGCCGCGCGCCGCCAAGCGCTGAACGCCGGAGCGCGCGGTGCGCCTGTCCGAGACCTCGATCCGCCGGCCGGTGCTCGCCACCGTGATGTCGCTACTGATCGTGCTCGTCGGGCTGGTGTCCTTCGAGCGCCTGTCGGTGCGCGAGTACCCGCGGATCGACGAGCCGGTGGTCACGGTGTCGACCCAGCTGGTCGGCGCGTCGTCGGAGGTGATCGAGTCGCAGGTGACCAAGCCGCTCGAGGATTCGATCGCCGGCATCGACGGCGTGGACATCATCACCTCGATCTCGCGCTCCGAGCGCAGCCAGATCACGGTGCGCTTCAAGCTCGAGAAGAACCCCGACGACGCCGCCGCCGACGTGCGCGACCGCGTGTCGCGGGTGCGCGCGAAGCTGCCCGACGCGGTCGACGAGCCGGTGATCGCCAAGGTCGAGGCCGACGCCTTCCCGACCGTGTGGCTGGCCTTCACCAGCGACGCGCTGAGCCCGCTGGAAGTCACCGACGTCGTCAACCGCATCGTCAAGCCGCGGCTGCAGACGGTGCCTGGGGTGTCGCAGGTCAACGTCTACGGCGACCGCCAGTTCGCGATGCGCATCTGGCTCGACCCGGACCAGCTGGCCGCGTACCGGCTGACGGTGCAGGACGTCGAGGACGCGATCCGCCGCCAGAACCTCGAGGTGCCAGCCGGGCGGATCGAGAGCCGGCAGCGCGAGTTCAGCGTGACCGCGCGCACCGACCTGAACACCGTGCCGCAGTTCGCCGACATCGCGCTGAAGACCGCCAACGGCTACACCGTGCGGCTGCGCGACGTCGCGCGGATCGAGCAGGGCGCAGCCAGCGAGCGCAGCAGCGTGCGCCTGAACGGCGTGCCGTCGATCAGCGCCGGCGTGGTGCGCAACGCCACCGCCAACCCGCTCGAGATCTCGGCGGCGGTGCGCAGGATGCTGCCGCAGCTGCAGGCCGAGCTGCCCGCCGATGTGCAGGTGCAGATCGCCAACGACAACGCGGTCTTCATCGACCGCTCGGTCAGGTCGGTGTACACCACGATCGCCGAGGCGGTGCTGCTGGTCGCGCTGGTGGTGTTCGTGTTCCTGCGCAGGCTGCGCGCGTCGGTGATCCCGATGGTGACGATCCCGGTCAGCCTGATCGGCGCCTTCGGCATCATCGCCGCGGTCGGCTTCACGATCAACACGCTGACGCTGCTCGCGCTGGTGCTGGCGATCGGGCTGGTGGTCGACGACGCGATCGTCGTGCTCGAGAACGTCTTCCGCCACATCGAGCAGGGGCTCGAGCCCTTCCAGGCGGCACTCAAGGGCGCGAAGGAGATCAGCTTCGCGGTGGTCGCGATGACGCTGACGCTGGCCGCGGTGTACGCGCCGCTGGCCTTCACGCCGGGGCGCACCGGGCGGCTGTTCGCCGAGTTCGCGCTGACGCTGGCCGGCGCGGTGCTGGTCTCGGGTTTCGTCGCGCTGACGCTGACGCCGATGATGTGCAGCAAGCTGCTGCGCCACGAGCCGAAGCCCGGCCGCTTCGACCGCGGCATGGAGCGCGCGCTGGTCGGCCTGGGCCGCGGCTACGCGGCGGCGCTGGGCTGGGTGCTGGACCGGCGCTGGATCGTGCTGCTGGTGATGGCGGCGGCGGCCGGCGGCAGCTGGTGGCTGCTCCACACCGCCAAGAGCGAGCTCGCGCCGCTCGAGGACCGCGGCGTGGTGCTCGCCAACGTCAACGCACCCGACGGCGCGACGCTGGCCTACACCGCGCGCTACCTGCGCGAGATCGAGGCGATCGGCCGCGACTACCCGGAGTTCGACCGGGTCTTCGTCGTTGCCGGCAACCCGACGGTGTCGCAGGGCACCGCCTTCATGCGCACCGTCGACTGGAGCGAGCGCAAGCGCAGCACGCTCGAGCTGGCGCGCGAACTGCAGCCGCGCTTCATGGCGCTGCCGGGGGTCAACGCGTTCCCGATCACGCCGCCTAGCCTGGGGCAGGGCTTTCGCGAGCGCCCGCTGAACTACGTGATCGTCACCAGCGACAGCTACGCGGACCTGGCGCGGGTGGCCCAGCAGTTCCTGGCCGAGATGGCGAAGAACCCCGGCTTCGTGCAACCCGACACCGACCTGCGGCTGAACAAGCCCGAGATCTTCGTCGAGGTCGACCGCGCCCGCGCCGCCGACATGGGCGTGAGCGTCGATGCGGTCGCGCGCACGGTGGAGACGATGCTCGGCGGGCGCACGGTCACCCGCTACAAGCGCGATGCCGACCAGTACGACGTGATCGTGCAGACGGCGGCCGGCGGGCGCAGCACGCCCGAGGACATCGAGAAGCTGTTCGTGCGCGGCCGCGGCGACACGATGGTGCCGCTGAGCTCGCTGATCAAGGTGCGCGAGGCGGTCAGCCCGCGCGAGCTGAACCACTTCAACCAGCGCCGCTCGGTGTCGATCACCGCCAACCTCGCGCCGGACTACGCGCTGGGCGAGGCGCTGCAGTTCATGGACGAGACCGCGCGCCGGCTGCTGCCGCCCGGCTACGCGACCGAGCTGAACGGCGTCAGCCGCGAGTTCCGCTCGTCGTCGGGCGCGCTCGGGCTGGTGTTCGTGCTGGCGCTGACCTTCATCTTCCTGGTGCTCGCCGCGCAGTTCGAGAGCTTCGTCGACCCCTTCGTGATCCTGCTGGCGGTGCCGCTGTCCACCGTCGGCGCGCTGCTCGCGCTGCGCTGGAGCGGCGGCACGCTGAACGTGTACTCGCAGATCGGGCTGATCACGCTGGTCGGCCTGATCACCAAGCACGGCATCCTGATCGTCGAGTTCAGCAACCAGCTGCGCCAGCAGGGGCGGGCGCTGCGCGCGGCGGTGATCGAGGCGTCCAGCCTGCGGATGCGGCCGATCCTGATGACCACCGGCGCGATGGTGCTGGGCGCGCTGCCGCTGGCGCTGGCGCAGGGCGCCGGCGCCGAGAGCCGGCGCCAGATCGGCTGGGTGATCGTCGGCGGCATGTCGCTGGGCACGGTGCTCACGCTGTTCGTCGTGCCGACCGTCTACACCTTCTTCGCGCGGCGCGGCGTGCCGGGCGGGATCACCACGCCGTCGATCGACGAGCTGCCGACGGCGCAGCCGGATGCGGTCGATGCCGCGGGCCGCGCCAAGCCGCTGCGCAGCGGCGGTGCCGCAACCGGGTAGGCCGGCGGCGGCGCGCGCTGCGCAGCGGCGCCGTGCGGTGCAAGGCAGTGCGGTTCGCTGCGGCTGCGGTCGGGCGCAGGCCGCATTCCGGGGCGGCCGGCGCGCAGGCCGCCAGCGCCTGCAGCCGCGGGCGAGGCCGCGGCTGGCCGCTACACCAGCCCGTCGAAGGGCAGCACCTCGACCTCGTCGCCGACCGCGACCTCGCCCTGGGCGTGCGGCAGCACGATCATGCCGTTGGCCTGGCTCATGCTGCTGAGGATGCCCGAGCCCTGCGCGCCGGTGCTGCGCACCCACCAGCGGCCGTCGGTGTCGCGCTCGACCACGCCGCGCTGGTACTCGGTGCGCCCGGGGCGCTTGCGCAGCCGCTCGCGGCTGGCCGCGCGCAGCAGCGGCAGCGGCAGCGGCGTCGCGCCGGCCATGCGCAGCAGCGCGTCGCGCACGAACGCATAGAAGGTCACCATCACCGCGACCGGGTTGCCGGGCAGGCCGAACAGGATCGCCGGCGGGCGGCTGGCGCTGCTCGCGGCCGCGCCGCCGGCGGCCGCGGCGTTCGTCGCCGCCGCGGCCGCGATCCGGCCGATCGCCATC
>CAZKCJ010000070.1:0-10967 GCA_964550885.1 uncultured Rubrivivax sp.
TGGACAACCCTGCATCACCTCTCTCCCAACTCTGCAGGGAGGGTAGTCCAGTGAGACCCGGTCGGTTTGCCGTCCTGACTGCACTGAGCGTTGCCTTGCCGGTTGCCATCGCTCAGTCGCTGCACAACGAAACCTCGGCTCAGGTGCCCCTGGCCGCCCTGGTTTCCGGTGCTACCGATGCCTTCACTGTGAATCAAGGCGAGCACTTCCGGGGTGAGGCGGCGGCGCAGGCGTTGGCCGGCTTCGGCGTGCTGAAGATCGGCGGCACGGCCAAAACCTCCTTCTACGTGAACGACGGCCTCGACATCTTTCAAAGCTCGTTCGAGTCCCAGGCGCGTTCCAAGGCACGCTTTTTCGACTACCTGACCTTCAGCGGGCAGAGTGCAGGCACCGCTGGTGTGCTGGCGTTGGATGTGTTGCTGCGCGGTGAGCAAACCCACCTAGCTGCCGGACCATGGGGCTTTGCAGACACGCGCTGGCAGTTCGACCTGAGAATCGGTGGCCAGCCTTTCCATCTCGAACGCATCGCCCATGGTTCGGTCAACCCGATCGACGGACCGAGCTTCGAGGTGCTCGAAAGCGGCAATGCCTTCGCGCAGCATCGCATCGAAGTCCCGATCATCTTCGGGCGGCCGGTGTCCCTGGACGTGAGGCTGGAGGGCAGCGCGACCGCGAATGTGCTCGTCACCGCTGCCGATGGCAGCTTCGAAGGCCACTACGATCTGACGCGCTCCGCCTACTGGGGTGGTATCGCCGGCGTCACCGTTGGCGGTCAAGCGGTGGACTTCAGCGTCAGCGCGGCGTCGGGCACCGACTATCGCGGATCGATGGTGCCGATTCCCGAGCCGCGCAGCGTCGTCCTGTTCGGATTCGGCTTGATCGGATTGCTGGTGTGGCGGGCTGGGTACGTCGCAGGCATCAGGCCAGCGGTTGGCAGGGGCTCGCCGACGTGAGCGGAAGCCGGCCGCGACGCTGGTGGCGCCGCAGATCATGCGCCAGCCTTTGAGCGCAGGATCGCAGGCAGACATCGAGCAAGTTGTTGCAAGGCAGCCGCGACAAGGAGTGCGACGTCGAACCTGATCTTCGAATTGGCTCGGCAGTGCCACCGTTGATGGCCGGCTGAGCGTTACCGCTGTCGGAATCACCGCGCACTGGCAGCGTGCGGCCGTTGGCGCGAGCGCGATCCAGCTGTGCCGATTCGATCCGGCCGTGGAGGCGGCAGGGTGCGAACCGTCGCATGCCGGCGTGTTCAACCTCCGACGTGGCCCGGCAAGAGCTACAGGCGGGTACGTTCGTGGCCGGGGCCCGTCCGGCTGCGGTTCGCACCTTCCTCTATGCCAGCCGAAGCCCCAGCTGTGCAACCTCGCCGCGGCCGGCGCGCAGCACCAGCGGCTCGGGTCCGCTCAGGTCGACCACCGTCGTCGGCTGCATCGGGCAGGCGCCGGCGTCGATCACCGCGTCGAGCTGCTTCTGCCAGCGCTCGCGGATCGCCTGCGGGTCGTTCAACGGCTCGGTGTCGCCGGGCGCGATCAGCGTGGTGCCCAGCAGCGGCTGGCCGAGGGCATCGAGCAGCGCCTGGGTCACGCGGTGCGCGGGCACGCGCAGCCCGATCGTGCGCCGCGACGGGTGGCTCAGCCGCCGCGGCACCTCCTTGGTGGCTTCGAGGATGAAGGTGTAGGGCCCCGGGGTGCCCAGCTTCAGCAGCCGGTACTGCTGGTTGTCGACGCGGGCGTAGCTGGCCAGCTCGCTCAGGTCGCGGCACAGCAGCGTCAGGTGGTGCTTGTCGTCGACGCCGCGCAGCCGGCGCAGCTGCTGCGTTGCCGCCTTGTCGTCCAGCCGGCAGACCAGCGCATAGCTCGAGTCGGTCGGGATCGCGCCGATCCCGCCGCCCAGCAGCAGCTGCGCCGCCTGCTTCAGCAGCCGCGGCTGCGGCGACTGCGGGTGGATCTCGAAGAACTGCGCCATCCGCGCATTGTCGCGGCGCGGTCGGTGTGCCGCGGGCGCGACCGGCAGGGTCTTCGGGCGCCGCTGCGCGGTGGCGCGCCGCGCGCTGGCGGCCCGGGCGCGGTCGCGCCCAGCAGGGCCGGGCGCGGTGGGCTCCTGCAGGCCCGCGCTGGCGCCAGCCCGGCGGCGGGAGCCGAAGCGCGCGTCGGGGCCGCTGCCGCGCGCGCGGCTTGAGCGGCGTCACCGCGGCCGGCTACCATCGCGTGCGCGGCTGCGCGCGGGAGGCTGGATGGCGGTGATCGTCGTGGCCAACCCCAAGGGTGGGGTGGGCAAGAGCACGCTGGCGACCAACGTCGCCGGGCTGCTCGCGCGCCAGGGGCGCGCGGTGATGCTCGGCGACACCGACCGGCTGCAGACCGCGCGCCAGTGGCTGGCGCTGCGGCCGGCGGCGGCAGCGCGGATCCGCGGCTGGGAACAGACCGACCACCACTACGTGGTGCGGCCGCCGCTGGGCACCACCGACGCGGTACTCGACACTCCGGCCGGGATGCCCGACAGCCAGCTCGACGCAGTGCTGCGCATCGCCGACAAGCTGCTGGTGCCGCTGCAGCCGAGCCTGTTCGACATCCAGGCGACCGATGCGTTCCTGCGCACGCTGCGCGCGCATCCGCGGGTGCAGGGCATCGCGCTCGCGCTGGTCGGCATGCGGGTGCGCGAGCACACGCTGGCCAACGGGCAGCTGCACCGCTACGCGGCGTCGCTCGCGGTGCCGGTGATCGCCTGGCTGCGCGACACCCAGAACTACGTGCAGCTGGCCGCGCGCGGGCTGACGCTGTGGGACCTGAGCCCCGGCCGGGTCGAGCGCGACCTGGAGCAGTGGCAGCCGCTGAAGGAGTGGATCTTGCGATGAAGAACTTCGCCCACCTGCAGGACTTGCAGGCCCTGGTCGGCCAGGACATCGGCACCAGCGCGTGGCTGACGGTCGACCAGGCGCGGATCGACCAGTTCGCCGCCGCCACCGGCGACCACCAGTGGATCCACGTCGACCCGGTGCGCGCGGCGCAGGGGCCGTTCGGCACCACGGTCGCGCACGGCTACCTGACGCTGAGCCTGATCCCCGCGATGTTCCAGACCGCGTTCGCGATCGCCGACGTGCGCATGGGGGTCAACTACGGGCTGAACAAGGTGCGCTTCACCGCGCCGGTGCCGGCGGGCGCGCGCGTGCGCGGGCACTTCGTGCTGCAGGCCTACGAGCCGATCGAGCAGGGCGCGCAGCTGACCGTCGGGGTCAGGGTCGAGCTGGAGGGCGCGGCGAAGCCGGCGTGCATCGCCGAGACGGTGTCGCGACGCTTCGTCTGAACGCGAGCGCGGGGTCGTGCGCGGCTGCCGGCGGCGGGCACGCGCGACGCCGGGGGTTGGACAGGGCCGAGGAGGAGACCGCGATGAAGGTGCTGCTGGTCGACGACCACCCGTTGATCCTGACCGCGCTGCAGGCGGTGATCCAGGGCCTGGGCGACGACGTGACCGTGGTCGGCGCGGCCAGCGCGGCGGCCGCGCGCGATGCGCTGCGCCGCGACGACGACTACGACCTGGTGCTGCTCGACCTGGCGCTGGGCGACGCCGATGGCTTCGAGGTGCTGACCGAGCTGCGCGCCGCCTATCCGGCGCTGCCGATCGTCGTCGTCTCGGCCAGCGACCGCACCAGCGACGTGATCCGCGCGATCGACCTCGGCGCGATGGGCTTCGTGCCCAAGCGCTCGTCCAACGACACGCTGACCCAGGCGCTGCGGATGGTGATGTCGGGCGGGCTGTACGTGCCGCCGATGCTGCTCGGCCTGGACCCGGTCGAGGCCGCCGAGGCCGACACCGTGCCCGACGTGATGCGCCCGGCCACCGGCGCGCAGCCGGCTGCGCACCAGAAGGCGCCGGCGTCGCTGCAGGCGGCGGGACTGACGCCGCGGCAGAGCGAGGTGCTCGCGCTGCTGCTGCAGGGCAAGCCGAACAAGCTGATCGCGCGCGAGCTGAACGTGTCGGTCGAGACCGTCAAGGACCACGTTGCCGCGGTGCTGCGCGCGCTGGGCGTGAGCACGCGCACGCAGGCGGTGCTGGCGGTCAGCCAGATGCAGCAGCAGGCGGCGCTGGCCGCGCGCCGCGCGCCCGAGGGCTCGTGAGCGGGCCCGGTCGCCGCCGGACACGGCACGCGCGCTGCGCGCGGCGCGGGGGTCTGCGGTGAGCGTGCCCGCCGCGGCGGCGGCCGAGCCGGCGATCGCACCGGGGCTGCCCGCGCCGGCTGCGGGCGGCGTCGGCCGCTTCGACCACCTGCGCGCGCTGTTCGTGCAGACGCCGGCGTCGCTGATCGGCTACCTGATCGGCTGGGGGCTGATGCTGGCGATCTACGGCCCGCTCGCCGCACCCGCGCCGATGTTCGCGTGGAGCGCGGCGCTGGGCGTGATGCTGGTGCTGCGGCTCGCGCACTACCTGCGCTTTCGCCGCCGGCCCGACGCCGACGAGGCCACGCTGCGCCGCTGGCGGCGCAGCTGGAAGCTGCTGGTGCTGGCGCAGGCGTCGATGTGGGCGGTGGCGGTGTGGCTGTTCTGGGCGCTCGGCACGCCCTACCACCGCACCGGGCTGATGCTGGTGATCTTCAGCCTGGGCCTGGCCTCGGTACAGCTACTGGCGACCCAGCAGAAGCTGTACATCGCGTTCATCTGCGTGCTGCTGCTGCCGGCGATCGTGCGCATCGCCACCGACACCAGCCAGCCCTGGCACTGGCAGCTCGCCGGCATCCTGAGCCTGCAGTTCGTCGCGCTGCTGGTGATGGGCCGGGTGCAGCGCAGCGCGCTCGACCAGGTGATCGGGCTGAAGGCGCGCACCGAGCAGCTCGCCGCGCAGCTGGCGGTGGAGAAGGCCGAGGCCGACGCCGCGCGCCGCGCCGCCGAGGCGGCGAGCCGCGCGAAGACCCAGTTCTTCGCCGCCGCCAGCCACGACCTGCGCCAGCCGCTGCACGCGATGGGCCTGTTCGCCGAGGCGCTGCGCCAGCGCAGCCACGACCCGGAGGTCGCGTCGCTGGTCAACAGCATCAACGAGTCGGTCGACGCGCTCGAGGGCCTGTTCGGCGAGCTGCTGGACATCACCCGGATCGACACCGGCGGCGTCGACGTGACGCCGGCTGCGGTGCCGATGCGCGAGCTGTTCGCGCGGCTGCGGCTGCACTTCGAGCCGATCGCCTTCGAGAAGGGGCTGAGCCTCGCCTTTCGCGGCCGCCAGCACGTCGCCGACGCCGACCCGGTGATCCTCGAGCGGATGCTGCGCAACCTGACCAGCAACGCGATCCGCTACACCGACGACGGCGGCGTGCTGGTCGCCTGCCGCCGGCGCGGCGAGCGGCTGCTGCTGCAGGTGTGGGACAGCGGTATCGGCATCAGCGAAGGCGCGCTGCCGCGGATCTTCGACGAGTTCTACCAGGTGCAGAGCCAGCGCCCGCTGGCCGCGCACCAGCGCAAGGGGCTGGGCCTGGGGCTGGCGATCGTCGCGCGGCTGGCGGCGCTGATCGAGACGCGGGTCACGGTGCGCTCGCGCGCCGGCCACGGCACCGTGTTCTCCTTCGAGGTGCCGCCGGGCAAGGCGGTGCGTGCGCTCGAGCCGGCGGCGGTGCGCAGCGCGGCGCCGCTCGGGCTCACGCTGCAGGGGCGCAGCCTGCTGGTGGTCGAGGACGAGGCGACGGTGCGCGACGGCCTGGTCGTGCTGCTGCAGGCCTGGGGCGCGGGCGTGGTCGCGTTCGAGACGCTGGCCGCGCTGCAGGCCTGGCTGGGCGCGGCCGCTGCGGCCCCGCCCGACCTGCTGCTGGTCGACTACCGGCTGCCGCAGGGCGCCACCGGCCTGGACGCGCTGGCCGCGGTGCGCGCGCGCTGGCCGCAGCGCGCGCTGCCGGCGATCGTGATCACCGGCAGCACGATCGGCGGGCACGAGGACGAGGCCGCCGCGCACGACTTCCACCTGCTGATCAAGCCGGTGCTGCCCAGCAAGCTGCGCGCGATGATCGGCTTCAAGCTCGGTTTGCGCTGACGCAGCCGCGGCAGCCGCCGGCCGGCGGCGATGCAGGCTCGGGCGCGGCCGTGTCGCGTGCTGCGCCGGCGGCCGCGGCTCAGCGCTGCAGCGGCGGCAGCTGCGCGACGGTGCAGCGCGCCGACTCGAAGCTGCGCTCGCCGAAGCGCGCGGCGATCGTGTCCAGGTAGGCCTGCGGCGACAGCTTGCGGTAGTACAGCCGCGAGGTCTGGTCCAGCCACTGGTCGTAGTGCTTGTAGGTCTGCAGGTCCCAGGCCGGATCCAGGAAGTCGGGCGTGATCAGCAGCGCGCCCGCGTACAGCGGCTGGCAGCGGGTCGCGATCTGCTCGAGGAACGCACTGAAGCCGGGCGCCTTGGCCGGCGGCGGCGGATCGGCCGCGCAGCCGGCGGCGAGCACGGCAGCGGCGAAGGCCGCGGCGGCGGCGCAGGCGGGCGGGCTCATCGGGCGGACATCGGACAGGGGCGGCGACGCGCGGCCCGGCAACTGTACTGCGCGCGTGCGCACGCAGCCGGTGGGTGCCGCGGCTGCCGGCTGCCGGCACCGTGCGGCGTGCGGCGTGCGGCGTGCGGCGTGCGGCGTGCGTGCCGGCCGTGCCGGCGGGCCGTTCAGCTGGGCGCGTAGGCCAGCCGTACGTAGATCGGCGCGAAGGCTTCGGCCTGGGTCAGCTCGAGCAGGTTCTCGCGCGCCAGCTCGAGCAGCGCGAGGAAGGTCACGACCACCACGCCCAGGCCGCGCGCCGGCTCGAACAGATCCTGGAACTCGATGAAGCGCCGGCCCTGCAGCTGCCTGAGCACCAGGCTCATGTGCTCGCGCACCGACAGCTGCTCGCGCAGGATCCGGTGGTGCTGCACCAGCTTCGCGCGGCGCAGGATCTCGAGCCAGGCGTCGCGCAGCTGGTGCGGATCCACCTGCGGCAGCCGCTGCGCCGGCGACTGCTCGATCGTGACCTGCGCGCGCAGGAAGTCGCGCCCCAGCAGCGGCAGCGCGTCGAGCTTGGCCGCGGCCAGCTTCATCTGCTCGTACTCGAGCAGCCGGCGCACCAGCTCGGCGCGCGGATCCGGCGCCTCGCCGCCGTCGGCCGCCTTCTTCGGCGGCAGCAGCATCCGCGACTTGATCTCGATCAGCATCGCCGCCATCAGCAGGTACTCGGCGGCGAGCTCGAGGTTGCGCCGGCGGATCTGCTCGACGTACTCGAGGTACTGCCGCGTCAGGTCGGCCAGCGGGATGTCGAGGATGTTGAAGTTCTGCCGCCGGATCAGGTACAGCAGCAGGTCCAGCGGCCCTTCGAAGGCCTCGAGGAAGACCTCGAGCGCGTCCGGCGGGATGTACAGGTCGGCCGGCAGCGCGAACAGCGGCTCGCCGTACAGCCGCGCCAGCGCGACCTGGTCGACGACCTCGGGCAACGTCGGGTCGGCGGCGGCGGCCAGCGCCACCGCGGCGACGTTTGCATCGGCCGCAGCCGCTGCGGTCGCGGCGCGGGGCGGTCGACCCGGCTGCATCGGCGTCGCGCCGGTAGGCGCCGCGCTCAGGCCTTCGGCGTGTCGTAGTACACGTACGCGGTCTGCGCCACGCGGGCGCGCCGCCAGGTGGCCAGCGCGTCGCGGTCGAGCGTGCGGTCCCACAGCAGCGCGCGGCCGGCGCGCTGCTCGGCTTCGAGCGTCGGGCGCTTGGCCTTCAGCTCGTCGATGAAGGCCGAGGCTTCGGACTTGTACGGGGCACGGGCGAAGATCGACATCGAGAGTCACGCTGCGGGATCGGGCAGGCCGGCATTTTAGCCGGGGGTCGCCGCGCGGCCGGCGGCGGCTTCGCGCTGCTGCGTGCGCGCCGCTGCTGCGGCCGCGCTGCCCGCGCTCGCGCTCGCGCTCAGCCGAACTGGTCGACCGCCTCGGACACGTTGGGCACGATCGCGTCCTCGCCGATCACCGCCGCGAAGCCCGAGCGCCGGATCAGCGACAGCGGCCGCTCGTTGACGTTGGCCAGCACCAGGCCGATGCCGCGCTTGTCGAGCACGCGGTGCAGCTGCTCCAGCGCCTCGAGGCCCGAGGTGTCGATCAGGATCAGCCGGTGCATCTCGAGCACCACCGCGCGCGTGCCTTCGGGCAGCTGCGCCGGCAGCGCGTCGATCTTGCCGACCGCGCCGAAGAACAGCGAGCCGAACAGCTCGAACACGAACACGCCCGGCGGCACGCCGTCGGTGCCGTGCGGGCGCACGTCGAACAGCTGGCCCATGCGCCAGATGAAGAACACGCAGGCCAGCACCAGCCCGACCTCGACCGCGACCGTCAGGTCGAAGACCACGGTCAGCGTGAAGGTACCCAGCAGGATCGTGCGGTACTGCGGACTGAAGCGGGTCAGCCGTGCGAACTCGTGCCACTCGCCCATGTTCCAGGCGACGAACAGCAGGATCCCGGCCAGCGCCGCCAGCGGCACGTGCTGCGCCAGCGGCGCGGCCAGCAGCACGATCACCAGCAGCGTCAGCGCGTGCACGATGCCGGCCAGCGGCGAGGCCGCGCCGGCACGCACGTTGGTGATCGTGCGCGCGATCGTGCCGGTGGCCGGGATGCCGCCGAAGAAGGGCGCGACGAAGTTGGCCACGCCCTGCGCCATCAGCTCCTGGTTCGGGTCGTGGCGCGGGAAGTCGGTGGCGTTGTCGGCCACGCGCGCGCACAGCAGCGACTCGATCGCGCACAGCAGCGCGATCGTCAGCGTCGGGAAGATCAGCTGCTTGACCGTGACCCAGCTGAACTCGGGCAGCGCGAAGGCCGGCAGCCCCTGCGGGATGCCGCCGAAGCGCGAACCGATCGTCTCCACTGGCAGCTGCAGCAGCGCGGTCGCGGCGGTGGCGAGCACCAGCGCGATCACCGTGCCGGGCAGGTGCGCAGCCAGCCGGCGCAGCCGGCCCCAGGTGCCGGCCGGCGCCTCGGGCATCGTGTACGACTTCGGCCACAGCACCACCAGCAGCAGACAGCCCACGCCGATCAGCGGCGCCGCCGGCGCGATCGTGTGCAGGTGGGTGGCCAGCGCATGGATCTGCTCGAAGAAGTCCGACGGCATCTTCTCGATCCGCAGCCCGAGCAGGTCCTTGACCTGCGACAGCGCGATCAGCACCGCGATGCCGTTGGTGAAGCCGATGATGATCGGCACCGGCACGTAGCGCACCAGCGCGCCGAGCTTGAGCAGCCCCATCGCGAACAGCAGCACGCCGGCGAGGATCGTCGCGATCAGCAGGTTCGCCAGCCCGTACTGCTCGACGATGCCGTAGACGATCACGATGAACGCGCCCGTCGGCCCGCCGATCTGCACGGTCGAGCCGCCGAGCGAGCTGATCAGGAAGCCGGCGATGATCGCGGTGAAGATGCCGGCCTCGGGCTTGACGCCGCTGGCGATCGCGAAGGCCATCGCCAGCGGCAGCGCGACGATGCCCACGGTGAGCCCGGCGCCCAGGTCGCGCGCGAACTTCGCGGCGTCGTAGCCGCCGACCGACTCGACCAGCCGCGGCCGGAAGCGGTGCAGCTGCATCGTCTGGCGGCGGGCTTCAGCGCCGGCGGCGCGCGCTGCGGCCGGCGGCCGGCGCGGCGGGCGCCGCCGGCGCACCGCTGGGCACGTAGCTGACGCCGTGGTGCGCGAGGTAGTCGCGGATCAGCTGGCGCACCACCTGCGACGGCGTCAGGTCCTGCTGCGCGCACAGCGCCTCGAATGCGGCCTTCTTGGCCGGATCGATCAGCAGCGTCAGCCGTGCGGTCTTCAGCTCCACGCGCGCATTCTATGGTGATCGCATGCACATGCAACGCAAATCCGATCCGCGCGTGGGGCGGCTGATGCGCGGCGGCTGCAGGCGCGGCTGCCCCGCGCCGGGCGGCGGGTGCCAGCGGGCAGGGATGCGGCAGCCGCCGTGCGCGGGCGCGGCCGGCGGCGGCCGCGTGCGCGCTCAGCCTCCGCGCATCGCGCTCAGGATCTGCTGCGAGCCACCGGCCAGCAGCCGCGCGTCGGAGCCGATGGTGACGAAGCGGTAGCCCTGCGCGATCCGCGCCTGCGCGATGTCGGGGCGGCCGTTGTGCACGCCGGCCTGCAGCCCGTGTGCTCGCGCGCGCTCGGCGATGTGCGCGATCGCCTGCGCGACCTTGGGCTCGACGTCGTCGAACTGCGGCTTGCAGCCCAGCGCCAGCGACAGGTCCGACGGGCCGACGTAGACCGCGTCCAGGCCCTCGACCGACAGGATCGCGTCCAGGTTGTCCAGCGCCTGCGCGGTCTCGATCATCGCGAAGCGCACGATCGTGTCGTTGGCCTGCGCCGGGTAGTCGGCGCCGCCGTACAGCAGCGCGCGCACCGGGCCGAAGCTGCGCGCGCCGCGCGGCGCGTAGCTGGTCCAGGCGACCAGCTGCTGCGCCTGCTCGCGGGTGCTGACCATCGGGCAGATCACGCCGTAGGCGCCGGCGTCCAGCGTCTTCATCAGGATGCCGGGCTCGAGCCAGGGCACGCGCACCAGCGGCACCGTCGGCGTGGTCGAGATCGCCTGCAGCATGCGCAGCATCGACGGGTAGTCGACCACGCCGTGCTGCAGGTCGATCGTCAGCGTGTCCCAGCCCTGGTGCGCCATCATCTCGGCGGCGAAGGGGTCGGGGATCGTCAGCCAGCCGTTGATCGCGGTCTGCTGGTCGCGCCACAGGGTGCGCAGGCGGTTCGCTCGCATCGGGGATCCTCGCGGGGTGGGTTGCGGCCGGCGGCGCGCCGCCGCGCCGCCGGAGCGTCAGCGTACGCGCAAGCCCGGCTCGGCGCCGGGCCAGGGCTCGAGCAGGTACAGCCCCGGGTGGGTCTTCTCGTCGGCGTGGCCGGCCGCCAGCACCATGCCTTCGCTGACGCCGAACTTCATCCGCCGCGGCGCGAGGTTGGCGACCAGCACCGTCAGCTTGCCGGCCAGCTGCTCGGGCGCGTACGCGCCGGCGATGCCGCTGAACAC
>CAZKCJ010000071.1:0-3749 GCA_964550885.1 uncultured Rubrivivax sp.
TGCTCGACGAGCTGCAGCGCATCGAGCAGCGCTTCGGCCGCGAGCGCCCCTACCGCAACGCGCCGCGCACGCTGGACCTGGACCTGCTGCTGCACGGCAGCGCGCGCATCGACGACGCACGGCTGCAGCTGCCGCATCCGCGCCTGCACCGGCGCCGCTTCGTGCTGGAGCCGCTGCTCGAGCTCGCGCCGACGCTGTCGCTGCCCGGCCTGGGCCCGGCGGCGGCGCTGCTGCCGGCGCTGGCCGCGCAGCCGGTGTCGCGGATCGCCTGACGGCTTCGCCCGGACGGCGGCATGGCCGCCACCGCCGCCACGGCGGGTGCCGGGTCGCCGTGGGCTCAGCGCGCGCCGAGGAAGCGGCGGATCCGCTCGACCGCCTCGTGCAGCCGCGGCAGGCTGTTCGCGTAGGTGACGCGCAGCCAGCGCTGCGCGTCGCGCACGCCGAAGTCGATGCCCGGCACCACGCACACGCCGGCCTCGTCGAGCAGCCGGTCGGCGAGCTGCTCGCCGTCGATGCCGAAGGCGCTGCAGTCGGCCCACACGTAGAACGCGCCGTCGGGCTCGACCGGCACGCCGAAGCCGAGCGCGCGCAGCGCCGGCACGATCGCGTCGCGCCGGCGCGCGAACTCGGCGCGGCGCTGCTCGTAGATCGCGATCGACTCGGGCCTGAAGCAGGCCAGCGCCGCGTGCTGCGCCGGCGCCGGCGCACAGATGAACAGGTTCATCGCCAGCTTCTCGACCGCGCCGACCAGCGCCTCGGGCACGACCATCCAGCCCAGCCGCCAGCCGGTCATGCCGAAGTACTTCGAGAAGCTGTTGAGCACGATCACGTCGTCGCCCAATGCCAGCGCGGTGCGCGGCTTCGCGGGCAGCGCCGTCGCCGCGCCGCGGTCCGCGGCCGCGCCATAGCTGAGCTCGTTGTAGATCTCGTCGAAGATCAGGAAGCCGGCGCGCGCGCGCAGCGCGGCCAGCAGCGCGCGCAGTTCGTCGGGCGCGATCGTGGTGCCGGTCGGGTTCGACGGCGACGCGAGCATCGCGCCGCGGGTGCGCGGACCCCAGTGCGCGTCGATGTCAGCCGCACCCAGCTGGAAGCGCTGCGCCGGCCCGGTCGGGATCAGCCGCGCGCTCGCGTTGAACGCGCTGACGATGTGCCGGTTGCACGGGTAGGTCGGGTCGGGCATCAGCACTTCGCTGCCCGGGTCCAGCAGCAGCGCACAGGCGAGCTGCAGCGCGCCGGTCGCGCCGGCGGTGACCACGATCCGCTCGGGCGCGACCTCGACGTCGTGCACCCGCAGGTAGTGCGCGGCGATCGCCTCGCGCAGCGGCGTGATCCCCAGCGCCGGCGTGTAGCCGGTGTGGCCGGCCGCGACCGCGGCGTCGAGCGCGGCCAGCACCGCCGGCGCGGCGCCGAAGTCGGGCTCGCCCAGGCTCATGTGGATCACCGAGCGGCCGGCGGCCTCGCGCGCGACCGCCCGCCGGAACAGCGCCATCGCGTGAAACGGCTCGATCACGTCGAGCCGCGCGGCGGTCGGGAACGGCAGCGTGCCGGGCGCGCGCGCGTTCATTTGCCTGGTCGGCGCGCCTCAGGCGGTGGCGTTCAGCGTGTCGCCGAGCGCGTCGACGAAGCGGTCGATCTCGGCCGGGGTGCTGACGAAGGGCGGCGCGAATGCCAGCGTGTCGCCGCTGTAGCGCACGTAGAAGCCGCGTGCGTACATCGCCATCGCCACCTGCCACGGGCGCTTCGCCGGCTCGCCCGGCAGCGCCGCCACCGAGATGCCGGCGGCCAGCCCGCAGTTGCGGATGTCGGTCACGTGCTTGGCGCCGCGCAGCGCGTGCACCGCGGCCTCGAACTTCGGCGCCAGCTCGCGCACGCGCTGGATTGCCGCCTCGCGCTCGAGCAGGTCGAGCGTGGCCAGCGCCGCCGCGCAGCCGACCGGGTGCGCGCTGTAGGTGTAGCCGTGCGCGAGTTCGAGCAGGTACTGCGGCCCGCCGGCGGCCATGAAGCTGTCGTGGATCTCCTGGCGCACGACCACGCCGCCCAGCGGCTGGGCGCCGTTGCTGACCTGCTTCGCGAAGGTCAGCATGTCGGGGGTCACGCCGAAGGCCTCGGCGCCGGTCCAGGCGCCGACGCGGCCGAAGCCGGTGATCACCTCGTCAAAGATCAGCAGGATGTCGTGCTGCGTGCACAGCTCGCGCAGCCGCTGCAGGTAGCCGACCGGCGGCAC
This sequence comes from uncultured Rubrivivax sp., assembly GCA_964550885.1. Taxonomy (GTDB): domain Bacteria; phylum Pseudomonadota; class Gammaproteobacteria; order Burkholderiales; family Burkholderiaceae_C; genus Rubrivivax. Next base: position 2,225 of record CAZKCJ010000071.1, read on the forward strand.
CAGCACGCCGGCCGATCCGCCCATCGGCTCGACGATCACCGCGGCGATGTTCGACGCGTCGTGCAGCTGGATCAGCCCGAGCAGCTCGTCGGCCAGCTCGGCGCCGCTGGGCGGCTGGCCCTTGAAGAAGCTGCCGGCCGGCGGCTGGGTGTGCGGCAGGTGGTCGGCCTCGATGCCCTGGCCGAAGGTCTTGCGGTTGGCGACCAGGCCGCCGACCGATACGCCGCCGAAGTTCACGCCGTGGTAGCCCTTGACGCGACCGATCAGCCGCGTCTTGCCGGCCTGGCCGCGCACCCGCCAGTACGCGCGCGCGATCTTCAGCGCGGTGTCGGCCGCCTCCGAGCCGGAGCTGGTGAAGAACACCCGGTTCAGGCCGGCCGGCATGTGCTCGATCACGCGGTTGGCCAGCTCGAAGCTCAGCGGGTGGCCGAACTGGAAGCCGGGCGCGTAGTCGAGCTGCGCCGCCTGGCGACCGACCGCGTCGGCGATCTCGCGCCGGCCGTGGCCCAGGCCGGTGCACCACAGCCCGGACAGGCCGTCGAACACCTGGCGGCCGTCGTGGGTCGTGAAGTACGCGCCCTGCGCGGCGGTGATCAGCCGCGGCTGCGCCTTGAAGTCGCGGTTGCCGGTATAGGGCATCCAGTGGGCGGCGAGCCAGTCGGCGTCGGTGCGCACGGCCGCGGTGCGGGGCAGCGTCTCGGGGGCGTTCATCGGGCTTCCTCCTTCGGGAAAGGGGCGGGCGGCGTGCCGCGGCGTTCAGCCGAGCAGGTGCTCGGCCGCATGGTACGGGCGGCCGAGCGCATGCGCGACCGCGGCGTGGGTGAGCTGGCCGTGCGCGAGGTTCAACCCGGCGCACAGGTGCGGATCGGCGCGCATCGCGTCGCGCCAGCCGCGGTCGGCCAGCGCCAGGCCGGGCGCGAGGGTCGCGCTGTTCAGCGCCAGCGTCGCGGTGCGCGCCACCGCGCTGGGCATGTTGGTCACGCAGTAGTGGATCACGCCGTCGAGCACGTAGGTCGGCGCGGTGTGGGTGGTGGCGCGCGCCGTCTCGACGCAGCCGCCCTGGTCGATCGCGACGTCGACGACGACGCTGCCCGGCCGCATCGCGGCGACGGTCGCGCGCGTGACCAGCTTCGGCGCGGCGGCGCCGGGCACCAGCACCGCGCCGATCACCGCGTCGGCGTCGACCACCGCCTCGTGGATCGCGGCTGCGGTGGCGTGGCGGGTGCTGACCCGGTTGCCGAACACCAGGTCGAGCGCGCGCAGCCGGTCGAGGTCGCGGTCGAGCACGGTCACCCGCGCGCCCAGGCCGGCGGCTGCCTGCACCGCGTTCATGCCGACCACGCCGGCGCCGACGATCACCAGCTGCGCCGCCGGCACGCCGGGCACGCCGCCGAGCAGCACGCCCATGCCGCCGTGCGGCTTCTCCAGGTAGGTGGCGGCGGCCTGCACCGCCATCCGGCCGGCGACCTCGCTCATCGGCGCGAGCAGCGGCAGCCGGCCGGCGGCGTCGGTGATCGTCTCGTAG
>CAZKCJ010000071.1:3759-6727 GCA_964550885.1 uncultured Rubrivivax sp.
CTCTCGTAGGCGACGCCGACCACGCCGCGCTCGAGCAGCGCCGCGGCCAGCTGCGGGTCGGCGGCGAGGTGCAGGTAGGCGAACAGCAGCTGGCCGTCGCGCAGCAGCGGCAGCTCGTCCGGCTGCGGCTCCTTGACCTTGACGATCATCGCGGCCTGCGCGTACACCGCCGCTGCGTCGGGCAGCAGGGTCGCGCCGGCGGCCTCGTACTGCGCGTCGCTCAGCCCGATCGCCGCGCCGGCGCCGCGCTGCACCAGCACCGCGTGGCCGTGCGCGCGATACGCGCCCACCGCCGCCGGGGTCAGGCCGACCCGGAACTCGTGGTCCTTGATTTCCGTGGGAACACCGATGCGCACGCGCCGAACTCCTGCCCAGAGCCTGTGAAGTCGTCCGGTGCGCGGGCGCCGCGCGCCGGGCGCGCCGGTGCCGCCGATTATCGGGAACTCCAATGGCCCGAAGGCCGGCAGTCCCTTCGCGCACCGCCCGCAGCCCGGGCGCCGGGCGGCGCGCTGCGCCGACGCACGCGCCCGGTTCGGGGACGCGCCTAGCCGCTCGCGCCGCAGCTGTATCTCGGGGCCTTTCCGGACCCGGGGGGCTGGGGCTTCCGCGCACAATCGGCGCACCCCATCACCCTCCCGCGAGGATGCGACGATGACCGAAGCCCGCCTGATCCTGGACCACGTCTACGACCACGAGGCCGGGAAACCGGACCAGGTCTTCCTGACCCAGCCGCTGGGCGGCGGCCAGGTTGCCGACTACACCTGGCGCCAGGTGCTCGACCAGGCGCGCCGGATGGCGGCCTACCTGCAGGGCCGCGGCCTGCCGCGCGGCGCGAAGGTCGCGATCCTGTCGAAGAACTGCGCGCACTTCATCATCGCCGAGCTGGCCAACTGGATCGGCGGCTACACCACGGTGGCGATCTTCCCGACCGAGTCGGCCGAGACCATCGGCTTCGTGCTCGGCCACAGCGAGGCGAGCCTGCTGTTCGTCGGCAAGCTCGACAGCTGGGCGCAGCAGCAGGCCGGCGTGCCGGCGGAGCTGCCGCGGGTGGCCTTCCCGCTGGCGCCGGCGGAGGCCCGCGCCGAGTACGAGACCTGGGAGGCGATCGTCGAGCGCACCGCGCCGCTGGCCGGGCGGCTGGCGCGCGCCGCCGACGAGCTGGCGATGCTGATCTACACCTCGGGCTCGACCGGCACGCCCAAGGGCGTGATGGTCAGCTTCCAGGCGATCACCGCCGCGGGCGGCGGCTTCGGCCGCTTCTGCCGCGCCCGGCTGGGCGACGTGCGCGACTACCGGGTGCTGTCGTACCTGCCGCTGGCGCACAGCTTCGAGCGCTCCTGCGTCGAGGCGGCGTCGCTGTACGACGGCGGCGCGCACATCTACTTCGCCGAGACCCTGGACACCTTCGTGCAGGACCTGAAGCGCGCGCGGCCGACGGTGTTCATCTCGGTGCCGCGGCTGTGGCTGAAGTTCCAGCAGGGCGTGTTCCACAAGATGCCGCCGGCCAAGCTCGACCGGCTGCTGTCGCTGCCGATCGTGCGCGGGCTGGTCGGCAAGAAGGTGCGCACCGGGCTCGGGCTGGAGCACGTGGTCTACGCGGCCAGCGGCTCGGCGCCGCTGCCGGCCGAGCTGATCCGCTGGTACCGCAAGCTCGGGCTGCAGCTGTGCGAGGGCTACGGCATGTCGGAGGACAACTCCTACTCGCACGCGTCCTACGACCGCTTCAGCGAGCCCGGCTACGTCGGCGTGGCGATGCAGGGGGTGCAGGTGCGCATCAGCCCCGAGGGCGAGGTGCTGATCAAGTCGCCGGCCGCCTTCAGCGGCTACTACAAGCAGCCCGAGCTGACCCAGGAGAGCTTCACCGCCGACGGCTTCTTCTGCACCGGCGACCGCGGCGAGCTGCGCGCCGACGGCATGCTGAAGATCACCGGCCGCACCAAGGAGCTGTTCAAGACCGCCAAGGGCAAGTACGTCGCGCCGGCGCCGATCGAGAACCTGCTGAACACCCACTCGATGGTCGAGCTGTCGATGGTCTCGGGCGTCGGCCAGCCGGCCGCGTACGCGATGGTGGTGCTGGCCGAGGAGCTGCGGCCCAGGCTCGGCGACGCCGCGGTGCGCCGCGAGGTCGAGCAGCAGATGGCGCAGCTGCTGGACAGCGTGAACCAGCAGATCGCCGACTACGAGCAGCTGAAGATGATCGTGATCGCGCCCGAGCCCTGGTCGATCGAGAACGGGCTGCTGACGCCGACGATGAAGATCAAGCGCGCGCGCATCGAGCAGTCGGTGGCCAAGGCGGTCGACGGCTGGTACGGCAAGAAGGGCAAGGTGATCTGGGCCTGAGGCGGCTGCGGCGCCGCCGCGGCCGGCAGCGCCGGCGGCTGGGCTCGACGGCTTGCCGGGTGCCGCGGCGGCCGCCGCGCCCGACGCCTTGAGCCGCATCAAGGCCGCTGCAGCCGGATGCAACCAATCGCGCCCGATCGGGCCTAATGCGGCTTGGCCGGGCGCTGCCGGCGATGCAGCGCCCGGAGTCAGCCGTTGGGAGGGGTGGCGATGATGCAGCGGCCGCAGCCGTTGCCGGCGATGGATCCGTGGCTGTGGTCGCGCACGCTCGGCGAGACCTTCGCCGCGGGGCTCGATCCGCAGGGCCTGGGCCGCGCGCAGCGCGAGGCGCGGCTGCGGCGGCTGCTCGCGGCCGCGTTCGAAGGCTCGCCGCTGTACCGCGAGCGCCTGGGTCGCCAGCGGGCGTCGGCGCCGACGACGCTGGCCGAGCTGGCGCCAATCGACAAGGCCGAGCTGATGCAGCGCTTCGACGACTGGGCGACCGACCGCGCGATCACCCGCGCCGGGGTCGAGGCCTTCGTCGCCGACCCGGCGCGCGTGGCCGACGCCTACCTCGGCCGCTACCTGGTGTGGACCAGCTCGGGTACCAGCGGCGCGCCGGGCCTGTTCGTTCAGGACGAGGCGGCGC
>CAZKCJ010000071.1:6737-10938 GCA_964550885.1 uncultured Rubrivivax sp.
ACGGTCACTCGGTCGGCGCGCTGCCGGGCGCGAGCTGGCTGCCCGGGCAGCGCTACGCGTTCGTCGCCGCCACCGGCGGGCACTTCGCCGGTGTGGTCAGCATCGAGCGGCTGCGCCGGATCAGCGCGCAGATCAGCCCGCTGCTGGGCTGGCTGCGCCCGGCGGTGCAGGTCTTCTCGGTGCAGCAGCCGCTGCCGCAGCTGCTGGCGCAGCTGCAGGCCTTCGCGCCGACGGTGCTGATCAGCTACCCGAGCAGCGCCGACCTGATCGCGCACAGCGTCGCCGAGGGCCGCGCGGCGCTGCGCCTGCGCGAGGTCTGGGTCGGCGGCGAGCAGCTGTGCGCCGAGCAGCGCGCGCGGATCACCCGCGTCTTCGGCTGCCGGATCCGCAACAACTACGGCGCGTCCGAGTGCTACTCGATCGCCTGGGAGTGCGCGCGCGGCCACCTGCACCTGAACGACGACTGGGTGATCCTCGAGCCGGTCGACGATGCCGACCGGCCGGTGCCGCCGGGCGAGGCCTCGCACGCGGTGCTGTTGACCAACCTGGCCAACCGCACCCAGCCGCTGCTGCGCTACCGGCTCGGCGACAGCCTGCGCTGGCTGCCCGGGCGCTGCGCCTGCGGCAGCGGCTTGCCGGCGATCGAGGTGCAGGGCCGTGCCGACCACACGCTGCTGCTGGTCGATGCGAGCGGCGACCAGCACCGGCTGCTGCCGCTGGCGCTGATGACGGTGATCGAGGAGGGCGCGCAGCTGACCCAGTTCCAGCTGCTGGCCACCGGCCCGCAGCGGCTGGAGCTGCGGCTGGAGGAAGGCGTCGCCGACCCGGCCGCGGCCTTCGCGCGCGCGCACGCGGCGCTGGGCACCTACCTCGCCGAGCAGGGGCTCGCCAACGTGCGCGTCGTGCGCGGCCGCGAGCCGCCGCGCTGCCACGCGCACAGCGGCAAGCTCAGCCGCGTGCTCGCGCTGGGCTGAAGGCTTTAGCCGGGGCCGTGGACCTGAGCCGCTGCTGCCGCCAACCCGCACGGCGCCGCTCGGGCCGCGGTCGGCGCAGGCAGCGTCGGTGCCCGCATCGGGGTTCGCGATCGCCGCAGCGGTCGGCGCAGCTGCTGCGGCCACGGCTGGGGCCGCGCCTGCGGGGTTGGCGATGACTGCCCCGGACCCCCGCCTGCGGCGGCTGGTGTTCGTCTGCACCGGCAACATCTGCCGCAGCCCGACCGCGCACGGCGTGATGCGCGCGAAGCTGCGCGCGGCCGGGCTGGCCGCGCGCATCGACGTCGACTCGGCGGGCACTGGCGGCTGGCACGAGGGCTCGCCGCCCGACGAGCGCGCGATCGCGCACGCGCGCCGGCGCGGCTACGCGATCGACGACCTGCGCGCGCGGCCGCTGTGCGCGGCGGACTTCGAGCGCGCCGACCTGCTGCTGGTGATGGACCGGCGCAACCTGGCCGACGCGCGCGCGATCGGCGCTGCCGCGCAGCACGCGAAGCTGCGGCTGCTGGGTGCATACAGCCGCAACCACCGCGGCGCCGAGGTGCCCGACCCGTACTACGGCGGTGCGGCCGGCTTCGAGTACGTGCTCGACCTGATCGAGGACGCCTGCGACGGCCTGCTGCGCCAGCTGCAGATCTGGCGGCGCTGACCCGCCGGGGCGGCGCGCCTGCCAACTCCGTCGCACCCGGCCGTGCGTGCCGGCGACCGGCGCCGGCGGCGGCTCAAGCCGGTGCGGGCGGCGCCGAAATCCGCTCGATGGACCGACCCGCATTCCTCGACACCTTTCCGGCGCCGCTCGGCGACCTCGACCTCGGCCTGCCGCCGCTGCCGGCGCCGCCGCGCTCGCTGCCGCCGCTGCTGTCGGCGATCGGCCCGCGCGCGCCGGCCGAGCAGGCGGCGCTGCTCGGCCGCCTGATCGGGCTGGCGGCCGACTGGGTCTGGGAGCACGACCCGCAGCTTCGCTTCGAGTGGTCGGCGCGCTCGGCCGCGGCCGAACGGCTGTCGCAGCTGCCCGGCCAGCCGGGCGCGCAGCTGCACCCGCCCGGCGGCGACTGGAGCGGCTACCGCGCGCTGCTGGCCACGCGCCAGCCGTTCCGCGACTTCGAGCTGCTGCAGCACACCGCCGACGGCGGCGTGCGCCAGCTCAGCCTGAGCGGCACGCCGCTGTTCGACGCGCTCGGCGACTGGCGCGGCTACGTCGGCGTGGCCAGCGACCGCACGCCTCAGCGCCGCGCCGAGCGGCTGCTGCGGATCGAGCACGGCGTCACCCGCGGGCTGGCCGACGCACCGACGATGGCCGACGGCCTGCGGCTGGTGCTGCGCGAGCTGTGCGAGGCCGAGGGCTGGGCCTGCGGGGAGTACTGGGCGGTCGACGCCGCCGAGCAGGTGGTGCGCTTCGGCGCGCGCTGGGACCGGCTGCCGCCGTCGACGCGCGCGCTGTTCGCGCGCTCCGAGGCGACCCGCTTCCCGCGCGGCGTCGGCCTGGTCGGCCGGGTCTGGGCGCGGCGCGAGCCGCTGTGGGTGGCCGACGTCGGCGCCGACGCCGGCACGCTGCGCCAGCAGCTGGTGCGCGAGGCACGGCTGAAGAGCGCGCTGCTGTTCCCGGCGGTGGCCGCGAACGACGAGGTCTGCGGCGTGTTCGCGTTCTCCAGCCAGACGATCCGCCGCCCCGACGAGCGGCTGCTGCAGGCGATGCGGGTGATCGGCAGCCAGGTCGGGCAGTTCCTGCTGCGCAAGCAGGCCGAAGGCGTGCTGCGCGCGAGCGAGGAGCGCTTCCGCGCGCTGACCGCGCTGTCCTCCGACTGGTACTGGGAGCTCGACGCGCAGGGCCGCTGCACCCGGATCGAGGGCCGCCCGGTGCGCGGCCTGGAGGCGATGGTCGGCAAGGACCCGCGCGCGCTCGGCCTGGCGCCCGAGGCCGGCTGGCCGGCCTGGGAGGCGCTGCTGGCGCAGCCCGCGCCCTTCCGCGACCTGGTGCTGCGCGGCGAGCTCGCCGGGCGCAGCGTGTGCCTGAGCCTGAGCGGCGAGCCGGTGGCCGCGGCCGAGGGCACGGCCACCCGCTGGCACGGCGTCGCCAGCGACATCACCGTGCGCCGCGAGGCCGAGGAGCGGATCCGCTGGCTGGCGATGCACGACGAGCTGACCGGGCTGCCCAACCGCGCGATGTTCGGCCACATCCTCGCGCACACGATCGAGTCGGCGCGGCGGCACGACCGCGGCTTCGCGGTGCTGTTCATCGACCTGGACCGCTTCAAGACGATCAACGACTCGCTCGGCCACGAGGCCGGCGACCAGCTGCTGCGCGAGACCGCCGCGCGGCTGAAGGCGACGCTGCGCGCGAGCGACGTGGTCGCGCGGCTGGCCGGCGACGAGTTCGTCGCGCTGCTGGGCGAGGCGCATGCGCCCGAGGCCGCTGCGGCCGCGGCGCGCAAGGTGCTGCGCGCGCTGATGCAGCCGCTGACGCTGGGCCGCCACGAGCTGCGCGTGACTGCGAGCATCGGCATCGCCCGCTACCCGCAGGACGCCACCGACGAGGCGACGCTGCTGAAGAACGCCGACCTCGCGATGTACCTGGCCAAGGAGGCCGGCAAGAACACCTACCAGCTGTTCGACGCGGCCGCGCGCACGGTGGCGATGCAGCGGCTGACGATCGAGCAGCAGCTGCGGCTGGCGCTCGAGCGGCAGGAGCTGTCGCTGCACTACCAGGCCAAGATCGAGCTGGCGAGCGAGCGCATCGTCGGCGTCGAGGCGCTGCTGCGCTGGCACAACGCCGAGCTGGGCAGCGTCGCGCCCGCGCAGTTCATCCCGATCGCCGAGGAGACCGGGATGATCGTGTCGATCGGCCGCTGGGTGCTGCGCGAGGCCTGCGCGCAGAGCATGGCCTGGCAGCGCGCCGGGCTACCGCCGGTGGCGATGGCGGTGAACCTGTCGCCGCGGCAGTTCGCCGACCCGCGGCTGGTCGCCGACATCGCCGCGGTGCTGGCCGAGACCGGGCTCGCACCGCAGCTGCTGGAGCTGGAGATCACCGAGGGCATGATCATGAGCGACGCCGAGCGCGCGATCGCGCTGCTCGCGCAGATCAAGGCGCTGGGCGTGAGCCTGGCGATCGACGACTTCGGCACCGGCTACTCGTCGCTGGCCTACCTCAAGCGCTTCCCGATCGACACGCTCAAGGTCGACCGCTCGTTCGTGCGCGACATCACCCGCAA
>CAZKCJ010000072.1:0-10931 GCA_964550885.1 uncultured Rubrivivax sp.
CAGCCCGAGCCCGACGAAGGGCATCGCCAGCCGGGCGTCGTCGGCGACGTAGACCAGGTCGCAGTGCAGCAGCATCGTCGTGCCGATGCCGATCGCCGCGCCGGTGACCGCGGCGACCACCGGCTTGTCGCACTGCACCAGCGCGCGCATGAAGCGAAACACCGGCGAGTCCTCGCTGGCGGGCGGGCGCTGGACGAAGTCCTCGAGGTCGTTGCCCGAGGTGAAGATGCCCGGCTGCCCGGTGATCAGCACTGCGCGCACGCCGGCGTCGGCGCGCGCCGCCTCGAGCGCCTCGGCCATCGCCTGGTACATCGCGACGGTCAGCGCGTTCTTCTTCTGCGGCCGCGCGATCTCGATCGTCGCGACCCGGTCGAGCGTGGCGGTGACGATGCTCACGCCGGCCTCACACGCGTTCCAGGATGCCGGCCGCACCCTGGCCCATGCCCACGCACATCGTGACCATGCCGTACCTCAGGTTGCGCCGGCGCAGCGCGTGCACCACGGTGGCCGAGCGGATCGCGCCGGTGGCGCCCAGCGGGTGGCCGAGCGCGATCGCGCCGCCCATCGGGTTGACCACCGCGCGGTCCAGGTCGAGCGAGTTCAACACCGCCAGCGACTGCGCGGCGAAGGCCTCGTTCAGCTCGACCCAGCCGAGGTCGGCGCTCTTCAGGCCGGCGAGCTTCAACGCCGCGGGGATCGCCTCGATCGGGCCGATGCCCATCACCTCCGGCGGCACGCCGCGCGCGGCGAAGCTGACGAAGCGCGCCAGCGGCTTCAGCTCGAAGCGCTTGACCGCCGCCTCGCTGGCGACGATCAGGCAGCCGGCGCCGTCGCTGGTCTGGCTGCTGTTGCCGGCGGTGACGCTGCCCTTGGCCGCGAACACCGGTTTGAGCTTGGCCAGCCCCTCGGCCGAGGTGTCCTTGCGCGGGCCCTCGTCGATGACGACCGTGCGCGTGCTCAGCCGCAGCTCGCCGGTGGCCAGGTCGGGGGTGCGCTCAACCACGTCGATCGGCGTGATCTCGTCCTTGAACTCGCCGGCGGCAATCGCCGCCAGCGCCTTGCGGTGCGACTGCAGCGCGAACTCGTCCTGCGCCTCGCGGCTGACCTTCCACTGGGTGGCGACCTTCTCGGCGGTCAGGCCCATGCCGTAGGCGATGCCCAGGTTCTCGTCGCGCGCGAAGATCTGCGGGTTGTACGACGGCTTGTTGCCGCCCATCGGCACCAGGCTCATGCTCTCGAGGCCGCCGGCGATCATCACTGAAGCCTCGCCGACGCGGATGCGGTCGGCGGCCATCTGCAGCGCGGTCAGCCCCGACGCGCAGAAGCGGTTGACGGTGACGCCGGCCACCGTGTTCGGCAGCCCGGCCAGCACCGCGGCCACGCGCGCGACGTTCATGCCCTGCTCGGCCTCGGGGAACGAGCAGCCGATCACCGCGTCCTCGATCGCCTTCGGGTCGAGGCCGGGCGCCTGCTGCAGCGCGCTGCGGATCACCGCGACCAGCAGGTCGTCGGGGCGGGTGTGGCGGAAGTAGCCGCGGTGCGACTTGCCGATCGGCGTGCGCGTGGCGGCGACGATGTAGGCGTCCTGGATCTGCTTGCTCATCGTGGTGCTCCGCGTCAGTTCCGTACGGGCTTGCCCGTCTGCATCATCCCCATGATCCGCTCCTGGGTCTTCGGGTGCTCGAGCAGCGCGCAGAAGTGCTTGCGCTCGAGCGCCATCAGGTACTCCTCGGTCACCGGCGTGCCGGCGTCGAGGTCGCCGCCGCAGACCACGTCGGCGATCAGGCAGGCGAGGTGGTAGTCGTGCGCGCTGATGTAGCCGCCGTCGCGCATGTTGACCAGCTGCCCCTGGATCGTCGCCTTGGCCGCGCGCCCGGCCGCCGGGAACGGCGCGCGCAGCGGTGCGCGCCAGCCGCTGTCGGCCAGCGCGCGCGCCTGCTCGATCGCGACGAACAGCAGCTCGTCCTTGTGCGGCACGATCACGTCGTCGTCCAGCAGGTAGCCGAGCTTGCGCGACTCGAGCGCGCTGGTGCCGACCTTGGCCATCGCCACCGCGCTGAAGCTCTCGCGCAGGAAGGCCAGCAGGTCGGCGCTGGCGCCGCCGGCGGTCGCCCGTTCGGCCGCGCGGCGCGCGGTGTAGGCGAGCCCGCCGCCGCCCGGGATCAGGCCGACGCCGACCTCGACCAGGCCGAGGTAGCTCTCCATCGCCACCACGCGCTTCGCGCAGTGCAGCGCCAGCTCGCAGCCGCCGCCCAGCGCCATGCCGCGCACCGCGGCCACGGTGGGCACCGGCGCGTAGCGCAGTGCGAGCATCGCGTCCTGCATCCGCTTCACCTCGGGCGCGATCGCCTTCGCGCCGCCCTGCATGAAGGTCGGCAGCATCGCCTGCAGGTCGGCGCCGTAGCTGAACGGGTCGTCGGGCGACCAGATCACCAGGCCCTTGAAGCGCTGCGCTGCCAGCTCGATGCCCTTGAGCAGCCCGTCGAGCACGCCCGGGCTGATCGCGTGCACCTTGGTGCGGATGCTGGCGATCAGCACCTGGTCGTCCAGCGTCCACAGCCGGATCGAGTCGTCCTCGTGCAGCGTGGTGCCGGCCTTCGCCGCAGGGACCGCGGCCGCGCCGAGCACGCTCTCGCGGAAGGGCTGGCGCGCGTACACCGGCAGCTGCGACGGCGGCACGTACGCGCCCTGGACCGGGCTCCACGAGCCCTCGGCGGTGTGCACGCCGCTGCGGCCGTCGAACACCCAGGCCGGCAGCGGCGCCTTGGACAGCGCCTTGCCGGCGTCGATGTCCGCCTTCACCCACTGCGCGACCTGCTGCCAGCCGGCCTCCTGCCACAGCTCGAAGGGCCCCTGCTTCATGCCGAAACCCCAGCGCAGCGCGAAGTCGACGTCGCGCGCGGTGTCGGCGATCGTGCCCAGGTGCACCGCGGCGTAGTGGAAGCCGTTGCGCAGCAGCGCCCACAGGAACTGCGCCTGCGGGTTGCTCGACTCGCGCAGCAGCTTCAGCCGCTCGGCCGCCGGCTTCTTCAGGATGCGCTCGACGATCGGGTCGGCGACGCCGCCGCCATCGACGTAGCCGCCCTTGCCGCCGTCGGCGGCCGGGTCGAAGCGCTGGATCGTCTTGCCGACCTTCTTGTAGAAGCCGGCGCCGGTCTTCTGGCCGAGCGCGCCGGCGGCCAGCAGCTGGCTCAGGTCGGCGGGGGTCGCGAAGCTCGGGTAGAACGGGTCGGTGTCGGCCGACAGCGTGTCCTGCAGCGTCTTGATCACGTGCGCCATCGTGTCCAGCCCGACCACGTCGGCGGTGCGGAAGGTGCCGCTGGACGCGCGGCCGAGCTTCTTGCCGGTCAGGTCGTCGACCACGTCGTAGGCGAGGCCCGCCTTCTTCGCCTCGATCATCGTCGCCAGCATGCCGGCGATGCCGACGCGGTTGGCGATGAAGTTCGGCGTGTCCTTCGCGCGCACCACGCTCTTGCCGAGCGTGCTGGTGACGAAGGCCTCGAGCTGGTCGAGCACCTCGGGCTGCGTGGCCGCGGTCGGGATCAGCTCGACCAGCGCCATGTAGCGCGGCGGGTTGAAGAAGTGGATGCCGCAGAAGCGCGCGCGCATCGCCGCGGGGATCGCATCGCTCAAGCTGGTGATCGACAGCCCCGAGGTGTTGCTGGCGAGGATCGCGTGCGGCGCCACGTGCGGCGCGATCTTCTGGTACAGCGCGAGCTTCCAGTCCATGCGCTCGGCGATCGCCTCGATCACCAGGTCGCAGCCGGCGAGCTGGTCGAGGTGCTCGTCGTAGTTGGCCGGCTGGATCAGCGCGGCCTCGTCGGCCAGGCCCAGCGGCGCCGGCTTGATTCGCTTCAGGTGGTCGATCGCCTTCAGCGCGATCGCCGACTTCGGCCCTTCCTTGGCCGGCAGATCGAACAGGACCACCGGCACCCGGCAGTTGACCAGGTGGGCGGCGATCTGCGCGCCCATCACGCCGGCGCCGAGCACGGCCGCCTTGCGCACGTTGAATCGGTTCACGTTGCTGCTCCTTGCAGGGGTCATTCGACCCGGATCCAGGTCTGGGTGCGCCCGAGGATCGGCGCGCCGATGAAGCCGCGCACCTCGAGCTTCTTGCCGCCGTCGGCCAGCTTCAGCCGCACCTTGTAGACCTTGCCGTTGTTCGGGTCGAGGATGTCGCCGCCGTCCCACAGGTTGGACTCGCCTTCGGCGGCCTTGACGTTGCGGATGATCGTCATGCCGACCACCGGCTGATCCTTGCGCTCGTCGGTGCACTCGGTGCACTTGTTGCCCTGCTTGGCCGGGTCGGCGATCTTCTCGACCTTGGCGCTGAACACGCCACCGTTGTCGGTGACGCGCACCAGCGACTTCTCGGTCTTGCCGTCGTCGTCGATCGTCTTCCACAGGCCGGCCGGTGTGGCCTGGGCGGCGGCCAGGCCGCTGGCCAGGACCAGGGCGAGCAGCGTCAGGGGCTTGCGCATGGCGGGGGTCTCCTCGGGTGCGGGTTGCGGGGTCGGTGGGGGGATCAGAACAGCGCTTCGTCCATCGCCATCAGCGGCTGCACGCCGCTGCGGGCGCTGCGGATCAGGCCGGCGGTCTCGGGCAGCAGCTTGGCGAAGTAAAAGCGCGCGGTCGCGAGCTTGGCCGCGTAGAACGGGTCGCCCGAATCCAGCTTGGCCAGCGCGATTTTCGCCATCCGCGCCCAGAAGTACGCGAACACCAGATGCCCGCACACGCGCAGGTAGTCGGTGGCCGCGGCGCCGACCTCGTCGGGGTTGGCCAGCGCCTTCATGCCGAGCTCGGTGCTGAGCTTGGTGACCTTGTCGCCGAGGTCGGCCAGCGGGTTCACGAACTCCTGCATCGCCTCGTTCACACCCTCCTCGTCGATGAACGCGGCGACCAGCTTGCCGAACTTCTTCAGCTTCGCGCCGTTGTCGGCCAGCACCTTGCGGCCCAGCAGGTCCAGCGCCTGGACGGTGTTGGTGCCCTCGTAGATCAGGTTGATGCGCGCGTCGCGCAGGAACTGCTCCATCCCCCACTCGCGGATGTAGCCGTGGCCGCCGAAGACCTGCAGGCACTGGCTGGTCGCGATCCAGCCGTTGTCGGTCAGGAAGGCCTTGACGATCGGCGTCAGCAGCGCCACCAGGTCGGCGGCGTCGCGCTGCGCGTCGGCGTCGTCGGCGCCGTGCTCCTCGTCGAGCAGCAGCGCGCAGTACATCGCCAGCGCGCGGCCGCCTTCGGCGTAGGCGCGCGCGGTCAGCAGCATCTTGCGCACGTCCGGGTGCACGATGATCGGGTCGGCCGGCTTGTCCGGCGCCTTCGGGCCGGACAGCGCGCGCATCTGCAGCCGCTCCTTCGCGTAGGCGGCGGCGTTCTGGTAGGCGACCTCGGTCAGCCCCAGCGACTGGTTGCCCACCCCCAGGCGGGCCGCGTTCATCATCACGAACATCGCCGCCAGGCCCTTGTTCGGCTGGCCGACCAGCCAGCCGGTGGCGCCGTCCAGGTTCATCTGGCAGGTGGCGTTGCCGTGGATCCCCATCTTGTGCTCGAGCGCGCCGCAGGTAATCGGGTTGCGCGCGCCCAGCCCGCCGTCGGCCTTCGGGATGAACTTGGGCACCACGAACAGCGAGATGCCCTTGCTGCCGTGCGGTGCGTCGGGCAGCCGCGCGAGCACCAGGTGCACGATGTTGTCGGTCAGGTCCTGCTCGCCGGCGCTGATGAAGATCTTCTGTCCGGTCAGCCGGTAGCTGCCGTCGGCCTGCGGCTCGGCCCTGGTGCGCAGCAGCCCGAGGTCGGTGCCGCACTGCGGCTCGGTCAGGCACATCGTGCCGGTCCAGTCGCCCTTGACCAGGTGCGGCAGGTACAGCGCCTGCTGCTCGGGCGTGCCGTGGGTCAGCAGGCAGGCGTAGGCGCCGTGCGACAGGCCCGGGTACATCGTCCACGCCTGGTTGGCCGAGTTCAGCATCTCGAACAGGCACTGGTTCAGCAGCAGCGGCAGGCCCTGGCCGCCGAAGGCCGGGTCGCAGATCATCGACGGCCAGCCGCCTTCGACGAAGGCGGCGTAGGCGTCCTTAAAGCCGTCGGGGGTGCGCACCGCGTGGGTCGCCGGATCGAGCTTGCAGCCCTGCGCGTCGCCGACTGGATTCAGCGGCGCCAGCACCTCGCTGGCGAACTTGCCGGCCTCCTCGAGCACCGCGTCGGCGGTGGCCGCGTCCAGGTCGGCGTGGCGCGGCAGGCGCTGCAGCCGGGGCACGGCTTCGAGCAGCTCGTGCATCACGAACTTCAGGTCGCGCAGCGGCGGGGTGTACTGGGGCATCGCGGGGCTCCTTGCAGCGGGGGGCGGATCGATGAGTGGAGTGGCGACCGGTCGACGGGCGGGCGCCGCACTCAGCGGCGCGCGCGCCGCGGCGCGGCGGGGTTCAGGTGGTACTCGACCAGCCGGTCGAACGCGCACTGCGCGCGCGCCGGCGCGCCGGGCACGCGCAGCAGCCGCGCGTCGTGATGCAGCGCGAGGATCAGGCCGGGGATCTCGAACAGCAGCTGCTGCGCGTCGGTATCGGCGCGCAGCTGGCCGGCGTCGATCGCCAGCCGGATCGCGCGCGCCATCGCGTCGTGCCAGGCGCGCACCATCGCCACCAGCGCGTCGCGCACCGGGCCCGGGCGGTCGTCGAACTCGACCGCGCCGCTGATGTAGATGCAGCCCGAGTCGACCTCGACCGACACCCGCCGCACCCAGCGCTCGAACAGCGCGCGCAGCCGCGGCACGCCGCGCGGCTCGCGCAGCGCCGGGAAGAAGACCTCGTCCTCGAAGCGGCGGTGGTACTCGCGGATCACCGCGATCTGCAGCTCCTCGCGCGAGCCGAAGTGCGCGAACACGCCCGACTTGCTCATGCCGGCCCCTTCGGCCAGCGCGCCGATCGACAGGCCCTCCAGGCCCATCTGCGAGGCCAGCGCCAGCGCCGCGTCGAGGATCGCCGCATGGGTCTGCTGCCCCTTGTGCAGCGCGCGCGGCCCCTCGCCGGTGCGGCGCGGGCGCGCTTCGATGGTGGCGGCGAGGTTGCGCAAGGCAGGGCTTCCGATCGCACGAACGATCGTTCTATTCTGCCAGGGATCGGCGGCCGCCGGGGCGTCGCCGCCCCCGCGATTTCTAGAGCCGCGGTTCTAGGCGGCGCGGTCGCCGTGCGCGGGCGCATCGGGGCATCGGCCCTGGGCGCGGGCCGTGGGGGTCGAAGCAGCCGTGGCCGCCGCGCGTGCAGCGGCGGCGGGCGCCGGCGCGGCGGCCGGATCGGCGCGCCCGTGCCCCGATCCGTGAGCGCCCTCGGCGCGCCCGCGCGGCGGCGGTCCGAAGGCCCGGCCGTTGAGCGAAGCGAATCGATTGCGCTACGCTTGCGGCCATGGAGGTGCTGCAACTCGACGTGTCGGGGCGCCCGCAGGCCTGGATCGCGCCGCGGGACGCCGCCGTGCTGTACGCGAGCGACTCGATCGCCTGGACGCTGGGCCAGCCGTTCCAGGTGCTGCGCGGCGGCATCCAGCGCTGCACCGGGCTGCAGTCGCGGATCGAGGTGCACCCGATCGTCGCGGTGCACGGCGCGGTGCCGACGCGCGCGTGGCGGCTGACGCCGGCGCTGAACAACCTGAAGCTGTTCGGGCGCGACCGCCAGTGCTGCGCGTACTGCGGGCGGCGCGACCACCCCGACGAGCTGACCCGCGAGCACATCCGGCCGGTGTCGCGCGGCGGCGCCGACAGCTGGATGAACTGCGTCACCGCCTGCCGCGGCTGCAACGGCCGCAAGGGCAACCGGCTGCCCGAAGAGGCGGGCATGAGCCTGCTGTACCTGCCCTACGTGCCCAGCCTGCACGAGGACATGATCCTGCGCGGGCGCCGCATCCTGGCCGACCAGATGGAGTTCCTGCTCGCCAGCGTGCCGCGGTCCAGCCGGCTGCACGGCTGAGCGCGGGCCCGCGCGCCGCGCCGCCGCCACGGGGCGCTGCCGATAATCCGCGCGCATGAAGATCCTGATCCTCGGCGCCGGCCGGGTCGGTGAGAGCGTCGCCGAGTCGCTGCTGTCCGAGCGCAACGACATCACGATCGTCGACCCCGACCCGGCGCGGCTGGCGGCGCTGCAGGAGCGGCTGGATCTGCGCGCGGTGGCCGGCAACGGCATCCTGCCGTCGGTGTTGCGCGACGCCGGCATCGGCGACACCGACATGCTGATCGCCTGCGCGCCGCTGGAGGAGACCAACCTCGTCGCCTGCAAGGTCGCGCACGACGTGTTCGGCGTGCCGACGACGATCGCGCGCGTGCGCAGCGACGAGTTCACCGACGACCCGGCGCTGCTCGACCGCAAGGGCTTCGCGGTCGACCGCGTGATCTGCCCAGAGCAGAGCGTGACCCGCTACATCGGCAAGCTGGTCGAGTACCCGACCGCGCTGCAGGTGCTGGAGTTCGCCGGCGGCCTGGTCAGCCTGGTGGCGGTGCGCGCGGTGCCCGAGGGGCCGATGGTGCGGCGGCCGCTGGCCGAAGTGCCGGCGCTGGTGCCCGACGCCGAGATGCGCATCGTCGCGATCTACCGCCACGACAAGGCGCTGGTGCAGCTCGACGGCGCGACCCGCGTGGAGCCCGGCGACGAGGTGTTCGTGCTCACCGCCACCACCCACCTGCCGCGGGTGCTGGGCGCGCTGGGCAAGCTCGGCCGCCCCACCCGCCGGATCATGATCGCCGGCGGCGGCAAGGTCGGGCTGCGACTGGCGCGCCAGCTGCACGCGGGCCACCAGGTGAAGATCATCGAGCCGCAGCGCGCGCGCTGCAGCTACCTGGCCGCGCAGCTGCCGTCGGACGTGCTGGTGCTGCAGGGCGACGCCACCGACGAGGCGCTGCTCGAGGCCGAGGGCGTGCACGAGATGGACCTGTTCGTCGCGCTGACCAGCGACGACGAGGACAACATCATGTCCTGCCTGCTGGCCAAGCGCCTGGGGGTGCAGCGGGTGCTCAGCGTGATCAACCGCCACGCCTACGCCGACCTGGTGCAGGGCACCGCGATCGACATCGCGATCTCGCCGGCGCACGCGGTGATCGGCGAGCTGCTGGCGCACGTGCGCCGCGGCGACGTCGAGGCGGTGCACAGCCTGCGCCGCGGCGCCGCCGAGGCGCTCGAGGCGGTGGTGCGCGGCGACCCGAAGCACTGCCGCATCGCCGGGCGCAGCATCGACGAGCTGCAGCTGCCCGCGGGCGCGAAGATCGGCGCGATCGTGCGCGGCCTGCACCTGCCCGACGGCAGCGAGGCCGAGAACGCGAAGCCGCGGGTGATCATCCCGCACCACGACACCACGATCCTGCAGTACGACCACGTGATCGTGTTCGTGCCCAGGAAGCGCATGGTGCGCGAGATCGAGAAGCTGTTCCAGGTGAAGGCCACCTTCTTCTGATGGGCGCGCTGGGCGTCGTCGCGCTGGTCGGCCGCATCGTCGCCGCGTTCGCGCTGCTGATGCTGCTGCCGCTGGGCTTCGCGATTGCCACCGAGGACCCGGCGCGCAACGCCTTCATCGCCGGCTTCGGCGTCACGCTGCTCGCCGGCCTCGCGCTGAGCCTGGCGGCGCGGCGCTTCCGGCGCGAGCTGCAGCCGCGCGACGGCTTCCTGCTGGTCGGCCTGACCTGGGGGCTGCTGCCGCTGGCCGGTGCGCTGCCGCTGTGGTTCGCGATTCCCGGCATCAGCTTCACCGACGCCGGCTTCGAGGCGGTGTCCGGCCTGACCGCCACCGGCGCGACCGTGCTGGCCGGGCTGGACCGGCTGCCGCCGTCGCTCAACCTGTGGCGCTGCTTCATGATGTGGATCGGCGGGCTGGGGATCATCATCCTGGCGGTGGCGGTGCTGCCGCTGCTGGGCGTCGGCGGCACCCAGCTGTTCAAGACCGAGACCACCGGCCCGCTAAAGGACCAGAAGCTGACGCCGCGCATCGCCGACACCGCGCGCGCGATCTGGGGCAGCTACGGGCTGCTGTCGCTCGCATGCTGGCTCGCCTACCGCGCCGCCGGCATGGACTGGCTGGACGCGTTCATGCACATGAACGCAACCGTCGCGCTCGGCGGCTTCTCCAGCCACGACGCGAGCTTCGGCTACTGGAACTCGCCGGCGATCGAGGCGGTGGCGATCGGCTTCATGCTGCTGGCCGGCGTGAACCTGACGCTGTACTACGCGGTCTGGCGCGCGCGCTCGCCGCTGCCGCTGCTGCGCAACCCCGAGGCGCAGGCCTTCGTCGGCGTGCTCGCCGCGGCCACCTTGCTGATCGCCGCGTACCTGATCGCGCTCGGCACGCTCGACGACTGGCTGCAGGCGCTGCGCCAGGCGGCGTTCCACGTGGTGTCGGTAGCCACGACCAGCGGCTTCGCGACCAACGACTACGCGCAGTGGCCGTCGTTCGCACCCTTCCTGATGATCCTGCTGGGCTGCTTCGCGACCTGCGCCGGCAGCACCGGCGGCGGCGTGAAGATGGTGCGGGTGCTGCTGCTGCTGAAGCAGGCGCGGCGCGAGATGGTGCGGATCATCCACCCGAGCGTGGTCAACCCGATCGTGCTCGGCGGGCGGGTGGTCAGCGACCGGGTGATGCAGAACGTGATCGCGTTCATGATGGTCTACGGCGCCGCGCTGGTGGTGCTGACGATGGTGCTGCTGTTCAGCGGGCTCGATCCGGTGACCTCGTTCACCGCGGTGATCGCCTGCGTGAACAACATCGGCCCCGGCCTCGGCCAGGTCGGCCCGGCGGTCAACTACGCGGGGCTCGACGACTTCCAGACCTGGGTGTGCGCGGCGGCGATGCTGCTCGGCCGGCTCGAACTGCTGACCGTGCTGGTGCTGTTCACGCCGCAGTTCTGGCGGCGCTGATACCAAGTCGCGTTCAAGAGATTAGATATGATGATCGTCCACGGACTTCAA
>CAZKCJ010000073.1:0-5315 GCA_964550885.1 uncultured Rubrivivax sp.
TCAGCTGCTGGTTCTCGAGCACCGCCAGGTCCTCGGCGAAGATCTTGCTCTGGCCGTCGCGGATCTGCGCGGTCAGCGCGCGGTCGTCGGCGCGGAAGTTGCGCGCCATGCCCCAGAAGTACCACATCGAGGTGTCGGTCTCGGGGGTGATGAAGTCGACCACCACCGCCGAGACCTTCGCGTCGGCCGGCGCCTCGTGGCCGCCGCGGCCGGCAAGCGCGACGCCGACGTCGATCATCACGCTCGACGGCGGGCTGAAGCGGCAGATCTGCCAGCGGTCCACCGGCTGGTCGTCGGGCAGCTGGTGGCTGCGCAGCGCCATTCTCCAGAACGGCGGCGCGCTCACCCCGTTCATGAAGCGGCTGGTGACCACGCGCTCGCCGTCGACGCTGGTGGTGCAGGGGTGCTGGTCGATCTCCTTCTGGCCGATGCTGCCCACGTGCACGTAGGCCTCGTGCGTGAGATCCATCAGGTTGTCGATCATCAGCCGGTAGTCGGCGGCGATGTGGTACAGCCCGCCGCCGAAGGCCCACTCGGCGTCGCCCGACCAGTGCGGCGCCGGCAGGCTGGCCTCGTCCGCCAGCGCCGGGTCGCCGGGCCAGATCCAGATGAAGCCGTGCCGCTCGAGCACCGGGAACGAGCGGATCGCCGGGAAGCCACGCACCCGCTGCCCGGGCATCGAGATCGTCTTGCCGTCGCAGCCCATGACCAGGCCGTGGTAGCCGCAGACCAGCTGCCCCTCCTCGACCCGGCCGATCGACAGCGCCGCGCCGCGGTGCGGACAGAAGTCCTCGAGCGCCGCCACCTTGCCGTGCTCGCCGCGATAGAAGACCAGCTTCTCGCCGCACACCGTGCGGCCCAGCGGCTTGTCGTCGACTTCGTGCGGCAGGCAGGCCACGTACCAGGCGTTCTTCGGAAACATCGTCGATCCTCGAGTTTGCTCGGCAGAGCGTTTCGCGTTACATTGGATCCAATTTGACCAGAACGGACGTGGTCTCGTCAAGCAGATGAAGCCCTGATGGAGGCGTAAATGGATCCAATCAGCGTGCAAGATCCGGCATCGCCGGGAGTCGTCGCGATGCTGCGCAAGCTGATCGGCGACGGCCACTACCCGGCCGGTACGCGGCTGGCCGAGATCCCGGTGGCCGCGGCGCTGGGCGTGTCGCGCACGCCGGTGCGGCTGGCCTTTCGCACGCTCGCGCAGGAGGGGCTGCTGCAGCCCGGCGCGAAGCGCGGCTTCGTCGTGCGCCGCTTCTCGGCCGACGACGTGCGGTGCGCGGTCGAGGTGCGCGGCGCACTCGAGGGCCTGGCCGCGCGGCGGCTGGCCGAGCGCGGCCTGTCGCCCGCGCAGCGCGACACGCTCGAGCACTGCCTGGTCGAAGGCGAGGCAGTGCTCGAGCGCGGCCGGCTGAGCGACGCCGACATCGGCCGCTGGAGCCGGCTCAACCGCAGCTTCCACGACACGCTGGTGCATGGCGCCGGCAGCCAGGTGCTGGTCGACGCGATCGCGCGCAACAGCCACCTGCCGTTCGCGTCGGCCGGGTCGATCACCGTGGACAAGGGCGCACTCGCGGGCGAGCACCGCAAGCTGCAGCTCGCGCAACTGCAGCACCGGCTGATCGTCGACGCGCTCGGCGCCGGCGAGTCGGCCCGCGCCGAGGCGCTGGTGCGCGAGCACGCGAACATCGGCGTGCGCTACGGCCCGCTGTTCGGCCTACAGGCGCAGCCCAAGGCCGGCGTGGCCGGCTGACCCGACTGCGCTGCCCCGGTCGCTGCGCGACCGCCGCGAGCCGCCGGCGCGCGCACGCTGCGGGTGCCGGTCGCGGCCGAGCGCCCGCACAATTGCCCGCCATGAGCGAAGCGCTGCTGGCCGGGCTGCGGGTGGTCGAGTTCTCGGCCTTCGTCGCCGCGCCCAGCGCCGGGCTCACGCTCGCGCAGCTGGGCGCCGAGGTGATCCGCGTCGACCCGCTCGGCGGCAACATCGACCACCTGCGCGCGCCGCTGAACGCGGCCGGCGCGAGCCTGTACTGGGCCGGGCTGAACCGCGGCAAGCGCTCGGTCGAGCTGGACGTGCGCGGCCCGGCCGGGCGCGCACTGCTGCGCCGGTTGGTCCTGGCGGGCGAGCCGCCGATCCTGCTGACCAACCTCGGCCTGGACGGCGAGCTCGGCTACGACGCGCTGGCGGCCGCGCGGCCGGAGCTGATCATGGTCCAGCTGGCCGGCTCGCCGGACGGCGCGAACGCGGTCGACTACACCGTCAACTGCGCAACCGGCTTCCCGCTGATCACCGGCGACGGCGCGCAGCCGGTCAACCACGTGCTGCCGGCCTGGGACGTCGCCGCGGGCGCGCTGCTGGCGCTGGCGGTGCTGGCCGCGGAGCGGCACTGGCGGCGCAGCGGCAAGGGCCAGCTGGTGCGGCTGACGCTGTCGGACGTGGCGATGGCCACCGCCTGCGATCTCGGCTACATCGCCGACGTGCAGGTCAACGGCACCGAGCGCCGCGCCGAGGGCAACCAGCTGTACGGCGCGTACGGCGACAGCTTCGTCTGCGCCGACGGCCGCCAGCTGATGGTCGCGGCGATCAGCGACCGGCAGTTCGCCGCGCTGCTGCGCGCGACCGCGCTGCACGACGCGCTGCCGCGCGCGGCCGCGGCGCTGGGCCTGCCGCTGGACACGCAGGTCGCGCGCTACGAAGCGCGGGCGCTGATCAGCGCGGCGCTGGCGCCGTGGTTCGCGGCGCGCACGCTGGCCGAGGTCGCGGCCGCGTTCAGCGACCGCGCGCTGCTGTGGGGCCCGTACCGCAGCTTCGCGCAGATGCTCGCCGAGGATCCGCGCGCGAGCGCGGCCAACCCGATGTTCAGGCTGACCGAGCACCCGGGCGCCGGCCGCTGGCTGACTGCGAGCACGCCGCTGGCATTCGGCGCGGTGCCGCGGCTGCCGCCGGGGGTTGCGCCGCGGCTGGGCGAACACACGCACGCGGTGCTCGCCGAGTGCCTGGGCCTGGGCGCGGCCGAACTGCAGCAGCTGCAGGCCGCGGGCACGATCGGGCCGACGCAGATCCCCGGCCCCGCGGCCGAAGCCTGATGCTGCCGCCAGCCACGCTGACCGAGGCCGAGGCCGCGCTGCGAGCCGCGCAGGCGCTGCGCCAGCAGCTGCTCGCGGCGCTGCGCGCGCTGCTCGCGCGCACCGACGCCGACGCGGCGCAAGCGCTGCGGCTGCAGCAGGCGCAGGCGCACGGCGTGGCCTGGGCGGCGACGGTGATCGCCGCGCTGGAGCAGGCGCTGGTCTGGGCGCAGCGGCTGCAGCGGCAGCGGCGCGGCGGCGAGCTGGAGGCGGCGATCCTGCGCGCCGGCTTCGCCGAGTACCTCGCGCAGCTCGCCGGCGGCCTGCCGCTGGGCCAGGTCGAGACCTTCCGCGCCCAGACCCTGGCGCCCGCGGCGGCGGCGGCCTTCGCCGCCGACCCGGCCGTGCAGCGACTGCGCGCCGACGGCTTCGACGCCGGCGCCCGCCGGCGGCTCGCGGCGCTGCTGGCCGAAGGTGCCGCCGCCCGCCGCTTCGGCGACCCCGGCGACGACGACCCGGCGCTCACCGAGATGCGCGCGCAGTTCGCGCGCTTCGCCGACGACCACGCGGCCGCCGCGCAGCGCTGGCACCTGGCCAACGCGCTGATCCCGGACGCGGTGGTCGCCGAGCTCGCGCGGCTGGGCGTGTTCGGCCTGACCCTGCCCGAGGCCTGCGGCGGCAGCGGCGCCGGCAAGGTCGCGCTGTGCGTGGTCACCGAGGAGCTGTCGCGCGCGCACATCGGCCTTGGCTCGCTGGGCACCCGCACCGAGATCGCCGGCGAGCTGATCGCGCACGCCGGCACGCCGGCGCAGCAGGCGCGCTGGCTGCCCGCGATCGCCGCCGGCACGCTGATCCCGACCGCCTGCTTCACCGAGCCCGACCACGGCTCGGACCTGGGCGCGATCCGCACCCGCGCGCTGAAGGTCGAAGGCGGCTGGCGCGTGCACGGCGCCAAGACCTGGATCACGCACGGCGCGCGCAGCGACCTGATGACGCTGCTGTGCCGCACCGACCCGGCCTCGCACGACTGGCGCGGGCTGTCGATGTTCGTCGCCGCGAAGCCGCGCGGCAGCGACGCCGACCCGTTCCCGGCGCCGGGCATGCACGGCAGCGAGCTCGAGGTGCTCGGCTACCGCGGGCTGAAGGAGTACGAGATCGGCTTCGACGGCTTCTTCGTGCCCGACGACGCACTGCTCGGCGGCGCCCCCGGCCAGGGCTTCAAGCAGCTGATGCGCACCTTCGAGTCGGCGCGCATCCAGACCGCGGCGCGCGCGCTCGGGGTCGCGCAGGCGGCGTTCGAGCTCGGCCTGGCCTATGCGCTGCAGCGCCGCCAGTTCGGCTGCGCGCTGATCGAGTTCCCGCGCGTGGCCGACAAGCTCGCGTGGATGGCGGTGCAGACCGGCTTCGCGCGCCAGCTCACGCTGGCCGCCGCGCGCGCGAAGGACGCAGGCCGGCGCTGCGACCTGGAGGCCGGCATGGCCAAGCTGCTGGCCGCGCAGGTCGCCTGGAGCAACGCCGACGCGGCGCTGCAGGTGCACGGCGGCAGCGGCTACGCGCTCGAGTCGCCGATCAGCCGGCTGCTGTGCGACGCGCGCATCCTGAGCGTGTTCGAGGGTACCGCCGAGATCCAGGCGAACATCGTCGCGCGCGCGCTGCTGGGCTGAGCGCGGCGGCGACACCGGCGCCGGGCTGTCCCCCCCGGCAGCGCGCGCGCGCCCGCGACGGACAATCGCCCCCGATGAGCAGGAAGAGCGCGCACGTCAGCCAGACCCCGGCCACGCAGCTGCTGGCGCGCGCCGGCGTCGGCTACACCGAGCACCCGTACCACTACGTCGAGCACGGCGGCACCGCCGAGTCGGCGCGCCAGCTCGGGGTCAGCGAGCACGAGGTGGTGAAGACGCTGGTGATGCAGGACGAGCAGGCGCGGCCGCTGATCGTGCTGATGCACGGCGACTGCCAGGTCAGCACCCGCAACCTCGCGCGCGCGATTCCGACCAAGTCGGTCGAACCCTGCAAGCCCGAGGTCGCGCAACGGCACAGCGGCTACCTGATCGGCGGCACCTCGCCCTTCGGCACGCGCAAGGCGATGCCGGTGTACGTCGAGCACAGCGTGCTCGCGCTGCCGCGGATCTACCTGAACGGCGGGCGCCGCGGCTACCTGATCGGGATCGCGCCGACGGTGCTGACCGAGCTGCTGGCCGCGCGGCCGGTGCACTGCGCGCTGCGGGCTTGAGCCGGCGCGCGGGCGCGGG
>CAZKCJ010000073.1:5325-10917 GCA_964550885.1 uncultured Rubrivivax sp.
ACGCAGTCGAGGCCGACGATCGCGGTGCCGCCGGGCGCGCGCCACCCGCGCGGGCGCGGGCACGTGCGCCGATGCCACGGCCGACTCCGGCAGCGGCGCCCACACGGTGCTTTCCTGTCCCTATCGCGAGGGATAGCTGCGCAGCCGGCGCCGCCCTAGAGTGCGGCCATCCCCCAGCCCTTCGATGGAGTACCGCATGAGCCAGCCAGCCGGCGTCCTGAACTACGACGCGTTGATGGAAGTGGTGCGACGCCGGCGCAGCGTGCGCGCGTTCGAGCCCGGGCGCGAGGTCGGCCGCGACGTGCTGGAGAAGATCGTCGACTGCGGCCGCTGGGCGCCCAGCGGCGCGAACGCGCAGATGTGGGACTTCATCGTGGTCGACGACCCGCAGGTGAAGAAGCAGGTCTTCGACGTGTTCATGCGCCAGTCGCAGCGCCTGATCGACCACGCGAAGGGCTTCCCCGCGGTCAAGAAGAGCTACATCGCGCACACCGTGGCGATCATCGTGGTGGTCGGCGATCCGCGCTGGAAGGCGGCGTTCCCGCAGGGCACCAGCCCCGACTTCGTGGCCGAGTACGCCGACAACAACGAGAACATCTACCTCGTGTCGCTGGGCGCGGCGATCCAGAACCTGCAGCTGGGCGTGACCGCGATGGGCCTGACTTCGGCCTGGCTGTCCGGCGGCGGCGAGACCATCACCAACCGCGAGCTGGCCCAGGTGCTCGGCTATCCGGAGTTCATGCAGGCGATCGGCACGATCCCGATCGGCTACCCGGAGAAGGACGTGTCGCTGCGCTACCGCCGCCCGCTGCGCCAGGTGCTGCACTGGAACCGCTACGAGCCCCGGCAGTTCCGCCGCCAGGCGCAGGTCGACTACTACATCGAGAACCTGCGCCCGTTCGCGATGTACCGCGGGCTGGAGCGGATGGAAGACTGGGAGGACGCCGCCGCCAAGCTCGGCCCCTGGCAGGAGGCGTTCACCACCGCCACGCCCAACCCGTCGGGCAAGTTCGACGAGTAGCTGCGGCGCTGCACCGCCGCGGCGCGCAGCGTGCCGGCGCGGCACGCCCCCGAACCGCAACGAGGCCGACGAGATGACCCACGTCGTGACCGAAGCGTGCATTGCCTGCCGGCACACCGACTGCGTGCTGGTGTGTCCGGTGGACGCGTTCCACGCGGGCGAGCTGATGCTGGTGATCGACCCCGACGAGTGCATCGACTGCGCGGTGTGCATTGCGGAATGCCCGGTGCAGGCGATCTTCGCCGAGGAGGAGCTGCCGCCCGACCAGGCCGAGTACGCGCAGCTGAACGCGGCGCTGGCCCGGCGCTGGCCGGTGCTGGCGAGCAAGCAGCCGGCACTGCCCGAGGCCGCGCACTGGGGCACGGTGCGCGCCAAGCGTGCGCTGCTCGACCAGCAGGCGGCGAGCGGCGCGCACTGAAACGCCGCGTAGGTCCGCGCGCCGCAATGGGTCGCGGCGGGCCTGCAGCCTGTGCCGCGCGCGCACATGCAGCGACGAGCCTTCGTCGGCCGCGCGCTGGCCGTCCCCGG
This sequence comes from uncultured Rubrivivax sp., assembly GCA_964550885.1. Taxonomy (GTDB): domain Bacteria; phylum Pseudomonadota; class Gammaproteobacteria; order Burkholderiales; family Burkholderiaceae_C; genus Rubrivivax. The sequence continues at coordinate 6,875 of CAZKCJ010000073.1, forward strand.
CGCGATCGTCGCCACCGCGAGCCGGCCGCGACCACGCTCAGTACGAGCGCGGCAGCCCGAGCACGTGCTCGGCGACGTAGCTCAGGATCAGGTTGGTCGAGATCGGCGCAACCTGGTACAGCCGGGTCTCGCGGAACTTGCGCTCGACGTCGTAGTCGCAGGCGAAGCCGAAGCCGCCGTGGAACTGCAGGCAGGCGTTGGCCGCCTCCCAGCTGGCCTTGGCCGCCAGGTACTTGGCCAGGTTGGCCTCGGTGCCGCAGGGCAGCTGCGCGTCGAAGCGCTCGCACGCGCGCCAGCGCATCAGGTTCGCCGCCTCGACCTCGATGTAGCTCTCGGCGATCGGGAACTGCACGCCCTGGTTCTGCCCGATCGGCCGGCCGAAGACCTCGCGCGTGCGGGCGTAGCGGCTGACCCGGTCGACGAACCAGTAGCCGTCGCCGATGCACTCGGCGGCGATCAGCGTACGCTCGGCGTTGAGCCCGTCGAGGATGTAGCGAAAGCCCTGCCCTTCGACCCCGATCAGGTTGTCCGCCGGGATCTCCAGCTCCTCGAAGAACAGCTCGCTGGTGTCGTGGTTGACCATGTTGGCGATCGGCCGCACCTGCAGCCCGCGGCCGACCGCCTCGCGCAGGTCGACCAGGAACACCGACAGCCCCTCGCTGCGGCGGCGCAGCTCGGCCAGCGGCGTGGTGCGCGCGAGCAGGATCATCAGCTCGCTGTGGTGCACGCGCGAGATCCACACCTTCTGGCCGTTGACGACGTAGCGGTCGCCGCGCCGCTGCGCGCTGGTGCGGATCCGGGTGGTGTCGCTGCCGGTGCCGGGCTCGGTCACGCCCATGCTCTGCAGCCGCAGCTCGCCGCGCGCGATCGCCGGCAGCCAGCGCTGCTTCTGCTCGGCCGAGCCGTGGCGCAGCAGCGTGCCCATGTTGTACATCTGGCCGTGGCAGGCGCCGGCGTTGCCGCCGCAGCGGTTGATCTCCTCCATGATCACGCTGGCCTCGGCCAGGCCCAGGCCGGAGCCGCCGTACTCGGCCGGGATCAGCGCGGCGAGCCAGCCGCCGCGGGTCAGCGCGGCGACGAACTCGACCGGGTACGCGCGCTCGGCGTCGACGCGGCGGAAGTAGGCGTCGGGGAAGCCGGCGCACAGCGCGCGCAGCGCCTCGCGCAGCTCGACGTGGCGCTCGTCACCGACCGCCATCGCCCGCCTCCCGCGGCAGCGACGGCGCCGCCGGCCCGATCGCTGCCGGCGCCGGGTTCGCCGGCAGCGCCGCGGCGGCCGCCGCCGGCGCCGCGCTGCGGTACGCGGCACTGGCCGCGGTGCGCCGGCCGATCGCGTGGTACTCGAGGCCCGCGGCCTCGGGCAGCGCCGGGTCCCACAGGTTGCGCCCGTCGAACACCAGCGGCGTGCGCAGCAGCGCGCGCAGCCGCTCGAAGTCGGGGCTGCGGAACTCCTTCCACTCGGTCACGATGACCAACGCGTCGGCGCCCTCGGCCGCGGCCAGCGCGCTCGGCGCGAAGCCCGGCCCCGGGCGGCCGGCATAGTGCCGGCGCGCAGCCTCGGCCGCCGCCGGGTCGTAGGCGAGCACCTGCGCGCCGGCGGCGAGCAGCGCGTCGATCAGCACCAGGCTGGGCGCCTCGCGCAGGTCGTCGGTGTCGGGCTTGAAGGCCAGGCCCCACAGCGCGAAGCGGCGGCCGGCGAGCGCGCCGCCGAAGCGCGCGGCGATGCGCTCGAACAGCAGCTGCTTCTGGCGCTGGTTGGCCGCCTGCACCGCGGCGAGCACGCGCAGCTCGACGCCGGCCGCGTGCGCGCTGTGCAGCAGCGCGCGCGTGTCCTTCGGGAAGCACGAGCCGCCGAAGCCGGCGCCGGCGTACAGGAAGCTCGGGCCGATGCGCGGATCGCTGCCGATGCCGCGGCGCACCCACTCGATGTCGGCACCCAGCCGGTCGGCGAGCAGCGCCAGCTCGTTCATGAACGAGATCCGCGTGGCCAGCATCGCGTTGGCCGCGTACTTGCTGAGCTCGGCCGAGCGCGGGTCCATCACCAGCAGCTTGTCGTGGTTGCGCTGGAACGGCGCGTACAGCGCACGCATCAGCGCGACCGCCTGCTCGTCGTCGGCGCCGACGATGATCCGGTCGGGCCGCACGAAGTCGTCAACCGCGGCGCCCTCCTTCAGGAACTCGGGGTTGGACACCACCGCGTACGGCAGCGCCGCGCCGCGCGCCCGCAGCGCCGTGCCGACCGCCGCATGCACCGCGTCGGCGGTGCCCACCGGCACCGTGCTCTTGGTGACCACCAGCCGATAGCCGTCCATGTGCGCGCCGATCGTGCGCGCCGCCTGCAGCACCTGCGCGAGGTCGGCCGCACCGTCCTCGCCCGGCGGCGTGCCCACCGCGATCATCTGCACCAGCCCGTGCGCGACCGCGCGCGCGGCGTCGGTGGTGAACTCGAGCCGCCCGGCGGCGGCGTTGCGCGCGACGATCGCGGCCAGCCCGGGCTCGTGGATCGGGATCTGGCCGCGCTGCAGCTGCGCGATCTTGGCCGCGTCCAGGTCCACGCACAGCAGCTCGTTGCCGACCTCGGCCAGGCAGGCCGCGGTCACCAGGCCGACGTAGCCGGTGCCGATCACGCTGACCTTCATCGCCGCGAACCTCGCTTGTCAGGGGGCGGCGCTGCGCACGCGACGCCGCGGGTGGCGATTGTCAGGCTGCGCGCCGCCGGCGGGCGGCCAGCGGCCGGCACGAACTCGAGGCGCCGGCGCGCTGTGGGCTTCGGGCTGAGCGCTGGGGTGCGCCCCGGCGCGATCGCTGGACGCCCCTGCGCCTGCTCGCTTCGGGCTGAGCGCTGGGAGGCGGCCCGGCACGCTCAGGGCTGCAGCACCACCCGCCCGAGCACCCGCCCCGCGGCCAGGTCGGCCAGCGCGTCGTTGACCTGCGCGAGCGGCCGCGGCTGCAGCGGGATCGCCGGCAGCTCGACCCGCTGCGCCAGCGCGACCAGCTCGCGCAGCTCGTGCAGCCCGCCGACGTAGCTGCCGAGCAGCTGCAGCGACTTCAGCGCGAACAGCGGCAGCGCCATCCGCAGCTCGCCGCCGAACAGGCCGACGATCACCACCCGGCCGGTGCGCCGCACCAGCTGCACGCCGAGCGCCGCACTGGCCGGCGCACCGACGAAGTCCAGCACGCCGGCGATGTCGTGACCGCAGGCCTTGGCGATCGTGCGTGCGGCGTCGGCCGGCGTCGGGTCGAAGGCCAGCGCCGCGCCGTGCGCGAGCGCCGCGTCGCGCTTGGCCGGATCCGGATCGATCGCGACCACGCTGACCTCGGTCAGCGCCGCCAGCAGCGCGATCGCAGTCAGGCCGACGCCGCCGCAGCCGACCACCGCGACCCGCTCGCCGGCGGCCAGCTCGCCGAGCTTGCGCAGCGCGCCGTAGGCGGTGATCCCGGCGCAGGCGAAGGTCGCGGCCTGCGCCGGCTCGAGCCGGCCGATCGGCACCAGGTAGCGCTGGTGCGGCACCCGCACCAGGTCGGCGTAGCCGCCGGGCAGCTGCTGGCCGAGGTTGCGCATCGCACGCGGGCACAGGTGCTCGTCGCCGCGCGCGCACACCGCGCACTCGCCGCAGCCCAGCCACGGGTAGACGACCACCCGCTCGCCGACGCGCAGGTCGCGCGCATCGGGGCCAAGCTCGACCACCTCGCCGGCGATCTCGTGCCCCAGCGTCACCGGCTGGCTGGTGCCGGCGCGCTCCAGCGACGACATCCGCCCGCCGCCCAGGTCGAAGCCGCCGGCGTGGGTGTGCAGGTCGGAGTGGCACATGCCGCAGTGGGTCACGCGGATCGTCGCCTCGGCGCCGATCGGCGCGGCCAGCTCGTCGGCGCGCTCGTGCAGCGCGCCGGCCCAGGCGCTGAAGCTCCAGCGGTGCGCGCAGCGGTAGCTCATGGTCGGATCCGGATTCGGTGAGGTCGCGCGGCACGATAGCACCCGGCGGGCGGCAGCCGGCGGGCGCGGTCGCGGCTTGCGCGCTGCGCCGCTGCAGCGCTGCCCCGCC
>CAZKCJ010000074.1:0-10906 GCA_964550885.1 uncultured Rubrivivax sp.
TCGCTGCGCCGGTTGCTGCCTCGGCCCCGGCCGTCGCTGCAGCGGCGGCCAGCGAAGCGCTCGCCCAGGCCGAGCCGCAGCCCGACGGAACGCTGCCAGCGGCCGACGCGGCGCCGGCAACGGCAACCGACGACGACGCTGCGCTGGCTGCGGCCGCCGCGGCTTCAGCACCGGCAGTCGCCGCTGGCGCGTCGGCACCGGTGGCGGTTGCCGCCGCGTCGGCGCCAGCGGCCGCGGCGTCGGCACCGGTGTTCGAGTGGCCGCCGTCGACGCGGCTGAGCTACTCGCTGCGCGGCAACTACCGGGGCGAGTTCGTCGGCGGCGCGATGGTCGAGTGGGTGCGCGCCGGCACGCACTATCAGGTGCATCTGGACGTGTGGCTCGGCGCGCAGGCGGCGCCGCTGGTCGCCCGCCGCATGACCAGCGACGGCGAGCTGAGCGACCACGGCCTGGTGCCGCAGCGCTACGACGAGGAGACGCGCGCGCTGTTTCGCGAGCTGCGCCGGCGCACGCTGCGCTTCACCGCCGATCGGGTGCTGCTGGCCAACGGCCGGCAGGTGGCGCGGCCGCCCGGTGTGCAGGACGCCGCCAGCCAGTTCGTGCAGCTGACCTGGCTGTTCACCACCCGGCCGCAGCTACTGCGCGTCGGGCAGCGGCTGGTGCTGCCGCTGGCGCTGCCGACCAAGGTGGTCGACTGGCCCTACGACGTCGTCGGCACCGAGACCCTGGACACGCCGCTCGGCCCGATCGAGACCTTCCACGTGCGCCCGCAGAAGGTCGCGCGGCCCGGCGGCGACCTGGTCGCGCAGGCCTGGTTCGCGCCGTCGCTGGCCTACCTGCCGATCCGGCTGCTGATCCGCCAGGACGAGGCGACCTACGTCGACATGCGGCTGGACGCCGCGCCGCTGCAGGAGGCGGCGCGCACCGGCGAGGTGCCGCGCGCGCCCCGTACACTCGACGCCGGCGGCGTGCCCCGGCCGCTGCCCTGACCGGGCGGGGCCGCCGCCCGTAGCCGCCCGCAGGCGGTCGCAGCGATCGGGTCGACCCAGGCGCTCGCGCTTGCGGGCGGACCCGGCGCGGCATGTGCGCTGCGCCTGCGGACCCCGGCTGGGTCGGGGGTCAACGGGCAACGGGAACCCCGGGCACGGCCCGATCAATCGCAACAGGAGAGCAGACGGTGGCTTACGAACACATCCTCGACGAGCTGCGCGGCGAAGGCACGCGCCGCGTGGCCTGGATCACGCTGAACCGGCCACAGCAGCTGAATGCGCTCAACGACGCGCTGATGGACGAGCTGGGCCGCGCGCTGCTCGCGCACGACGCCGACGACGGCGTCGGCTGCATCGTGATCACCGGCAGCGCCAAGGCCTTCGCCGCTGGCGCCGACATCCCGGCGATGGCGACCAAGACCTTCGCGCAGGTCTATGGCGAGGACTTCATCACGCGCAACTGGGAGACGATCCGGCGCGTGCGCAAGCCGGTGATCGCGGCGGTGGCCGGCTTCGCGCTCGGCGGCGGCTGCGAACTCGCGATGATGTGCGACCTGATCGTCGCCGCCGACAGCGCGAAGTTCGGCCAGCCCGAGATCAAGCTCGGCGTGATCCCCGGCGCCGGCGGCACCCAGCGGCTGCCGCGCGCGGTGGGCAAGGCCAAGGCGATGGACCTGGTGCTGACCGCGCGCATGATGGACGCGGCCGAGGCCGAGCGCGCCGGGCTGGTGTCGCGGGTGGTCGCGGCGGACAAGCTGCACGACGAGGTGCTGGCGATCGCCACGTTCATCTGCGCGCAGGGCGCGCTGAGCGTGATGGCGGCCAAGGAGTGCGTGAACCGCGCGTACGAAGGGCCGCTGAGCGACGGTGTGCTCTACGAGCGGCGGCTGTTCCAGTCGCTGTTCGCGACCGCCGACCAGAAGGAAGGCATGGACGCGTTCGCGCACAAGCGCAAGCCGGTCTTCAAGCACCAGTAACCGCGCGGCTCCCGCGGTTGCCGCGGGGCTGCACAACCGAGCGGCGGCGGTGGCCGCAGCGTCGCGCTGGCGCTGCGTCGCCTGCAGGATCGCGCGCTGCGCGGCGTGGCCCCGAGGGCGGCGGACGCCGCCGCGTGACCTCGACGGCGGGGCGGGTCGCGCCGCGTGACCTCGATCGCGGCGGGCTGCGCCGCGTGACCTCGATTGCGGCGGGCTGCGCCGCCGGGGCCGCTTCAGGCCTCGCGCTTGAGCGCCGGGAACAGCAGCACGTCGCGGATGCTCTGGCTGTCGGTCAGCAGCATCACCAGCCGGTCGATGCCCACGCCGCAGCCGCCCGCCGGCGGCATGCCGTACTCGAGCGCGCGGATGAAGTCGGCGTCGTAGTGCATCGCCTCCTCGTCGCCGGCGTCCTTCGCTTGGGCCTGCGCGAGGAAGCGCGCCGCCTGGTCCTCGGCGTCGTTGAGCTCGGAGAAGCCGTTGGCGATCTCGCGGCCGGTGATGAACAGCTCGAAGCGCTCGGTGATCGACGGGTCGGCGTCCGACGCGCGCGCCAGCGGCGAGACCTCGACGGGGTAGTCGACGATGAAGGTCGGCTGCCACAGCTGGTGCTCGACCTCGGCCTCGAACAGGCCGAACTGCAGCTCGGCCAGCGTCCAGTGCGCGGGCGGCTCCTCGCCGCGCGTCTTCAGCCGCGCGTGGATGAAGGCGGCGTCGTCGGCCTCGGCCGCGCCGACGCCGGCGAAGCGGATCAGCGCGTCGCGCACCGACAGCCGCGCGAACGGCTGGTCCAGGTGCAGCTCGCGGCCGGCGTAGCTCAGGTGCGCGCTGCCGGTGGCGGCGCGCGCGGCGTGGCGCAGCAGGCCCTCGGTGAAGTCCATCAGGTCGTGGTGCGTCCAGTACGCCGCATAGAACTCCATCATCGTGAACTCGGGGTTGTGACGGACGCTGATCCCCTCGTTGCGGAAGCTGCGGTTGATCTCGAACACGCGCTCGAAGCCGCCGACCAGCAGCCGCTTCAGGTACAGCTCGGGCGCGATCCGCAGGTACATGCTCTGGTCGAGCGCGTTGTGGTGGGTGACGAAGGGCTTCGCATTCGCGCCGCCCGGGATCGGGTGCAGCATCGGCGTCTCGACCTCGAGGAAGCCGTGCTCGACCATGTGCGCGCGGATCGACGCGATCGCCTTGCTGCGCGCGACGAAGCGCGCGCGCGCGGTCTCGTCCGTCATCAGGTCGACGTAGCGCTGCCGGTACTTCTGCTCCTGGTCGGCCAGCCCGTGGAACTTGTCGGGCAGCGGCCGCAGGCTCTTCACCAGCAGCCGCACCGTGGTCGCGCGGATGCTCAGCTCGCCGCTGCGGGTGCGAAAGAGCGTACCCTCGCAGCCGACGATGTCGCCCAGGTCCCAGCGCTTGAACTCGGCCAGCCGCTCGGGTCCGACCGCGTCCTGCGTGACGTACAGCTGGATGCGGCCGCTGCCGTCCTGCAGCGTCGCGAAGCAGGCCTTGCCCATCACCCGCTTGAGCATCATCCGGCCGGCGACCGCGACTTGCAGCGCCTTGGGCTCGAGCTCGTCGTTCGGCTCCTGGCCGTGGCGATGCAGCAGGTCGGCCGCGTGGTGGCGCGGCTTGAAGTCGTTGGGGAAGGCCACGCCCTGGCGGCGCAGTGCGGCGAGTTTGTCGCGGCGCTCGGCGATCAGCTGGTTGGCGTCGGTGGCAGCGCTGGCCGGGTCTGCGGGGGTCGGGGAGCTCATCGATCAGGCGCCGGGGCCAAAGGGCCGGTCATTCTAGGTGGCGGTTGCGCTGCGCACCAAGGTCGGCAGCGCGGCCGCGGTGCGGGCGGCGCGGGTGGCGAGGGGGCTCGGCGATAATCCGCCGCTGCCCTTGCCTGACCCCCGCCGCGCGCCGATGCACAGCCCCTATGCCCTGATCACCGAGCGCAAGCTGCGCTTCGCCCTCGTCGGTTGCGGCCGCATCTCGCAGAACCACTTCGACGCGATCGGCCAGCACGCAGCGAACGCCGAGTTGATCGCGGTCGCCGACACCGATCCGCATGCGCTGGCCGCGGCGATGGCGCGCACCGGCGCGCAGGGCTTCGGTTCGCTGGCCGAACTGCTCGCCGGCTGCAAGCCCGACTGCGTGGTGCTGACCACGCCCAGCGGCCTGCACCCGCAGCAGGTGATCGAGGTCGCGCGCGCCGGCGTCGACGTGATGACCGAGAAGCCGATGGCCACGCGCTGGAGCGATGGCCTGGCGATGGTGCGCGAGTGCGACGCCGCCGGCGTGCGCCTGTTCGTGGTCAAGCAGAACCGCCGCAACCGCACGCTGCAGCTGCTGAAGTCGGCGCTGACCAAGGGCCGCTTCGGCCGCATCTACAGCGTCGGCGTCAACGTGTTCTGGACCCGGCCGCAGAGCTACTACGACAGCGCCGCCTGGCGCGGCACCTGGGAGTTCGACGGCGGCGCGTTCATGAACCAGGCGAGCCACTACGTCGACCTGCTCGACTGGCTGATCGGCCCGGTCGAGAGCGTGATGGCCTACACCGGCACGCTCGCGCGCGCGATCGAGGTCGAGGACACCGGTGTGGCCGCGCTGAAGTGGCGCAACGGCGCGATGGGCACGGTCAACGTGACGATGCTGACCTGGCCGAAGAACCTGGAGGGCTCCATCACGATCCTGGGCGAGCGCGGCAGCGTGCGCGTCGGCGGCGTCGCCGTCAACGAGATCCAGCACTGGCAGTTCGCCGAGCCCGACCCGATGGACGCGCAGCTCGACGAGGCCAGCTACCAGACCACCTCGGTCTACGGCTTCGGCCACCCGCTGTACTACGACGGCGTGATCCGCGCGCTGCGCGAGGGCGGCGAGCCCGAGGTCGACGGCCGCGAGGGGTTGAAGTCGCTGGAGCTGCTGATCGCGATGTACCTGTCGGCGCGCGACGGCAAGCGCATCAACCTGCCGCTCGCCTACTGACGATGGCGGTCGCGATCCACCCGAGCGCGATCGTCGACGCCGGCGCGGCGATCGGCGACGGCTCGCGGGTGTGGCACTTCGTGCACGTCTGCGCGGGCGCGCGCATCGGCCGCGACTGCTCGCTCGGCCAGAACGTGTTCGTCGGCAACGACGTGCTCATCGGCGACAACGTCAAGATCCAGAACAACGTGTCGGTCTACGACGCGGTCACGCTCGAGGACGACGTCTTTTGCGGCCCGAGCATGGTCTTCACCAACGTCTACAACCCGCGCGCGGCGGTCAGCCGCAAGGCCGAGTACCGGCGCACGCTGGTGAAGCGCGGCGCGACGCTGGGCGCCAACTGCACGATCGTCTGCGGCGTGACCGTCGGCGAACACGCGTTCGTCGGCGCCGGCGCGCTCGTCAACCGCGACGTGCCCGCCTACGCGCTGATGCTCGGCGTGCCGGCGCGCCACGCCGGCTGGATGAGCCGGCACGGCGAGCGGCTGGCGCTGCCGCTGGCCGGTGACGCCGAAGCCGCCTGCCCTGCCACCGGCGAGCGCTACCGCCTGCGCGGCGGCGTGATCGAACCCGTCGAACCTGCAGCCGAAGCCTGATGAACGCCGACCCCCGCCCGCAGCCGCTCGCCTTCATCGACCTGAAGGCGCAGTACGCGGCGCTGCGCGAGCGCATCGCCGAGCGCATGCAGCGCGTGCTCGACCACGGCCAGTACATCATGGGCCCCGAGGTCGCCGAGCTCGAGGCGGCGCTCGCGGCCTACGTCGGCGTCAGGCACTGCATCGGCGTGGCCAGCGGCACCGAGGCGCTGCTGATCGCGCTGATGGCACACGGCATCGGCCCCGGCGACGAGGTGATCACCAGCCCCTTCACCTTCGCCGCCACCGGCGAGATGATCGTGCTGCTCGGCGCGACCCCGGTGTTCGTCGACATCGAGCCCGACACCTGCAACCTCGACGCGCGCCTGGTCGAGGCGGCGATCACGCCGCGCACCAAGGCGCTGATGCCGGTCAGCCTGTACGGCCAGTGCGCCGACATGCAGGCGATCAACGCGATCGCCGCGCGCCACCGCCTGGCGGTGATCGAGGACGCGGCGCAGAGCTTCGGCGCCACCTACCAGGGCCGGCGCAGTTGCGGCTTGAGCACCTGGGGCGCGACCAGCTTCTTCCCGAGCAAGCCGCTGGGCTGCTACGGCGACGGCGGCGCGCTGTTCACCGACGACGACGCGCTCGCGCAGGCCGCACGCGAGATCCGCGTGCACGGCCAGAGCGCGCGCTACACCCACACCCGCATCGGCGTCGGCGGGCGGCTCGATACGCTGCAGGCGGCGGTGCTGCTGGCCAAGCTCGAGCGGCTCGACTGGGAGCTCGATCGCCGGCGCGCGCTCGGTGCGCGCTACGCGCAGCGGCTCGCCGATCTGCGCGGCCTGCAGCTGCTGCGCGTGCGCGCCGACCGCGACTGCGTGTGGGGTCAGTACACGGTCTTCGTCGATGGCCGCGCGCAGGTGCAGCAGGCGCTGCAGGCGCAGGGCATCCCGACCGCGGTGCACTACCCGAAGCCGCTGCACCGCCAGCCGGCCTACGCGCGCTGGGCCGAGGGCGTGTCCTGCCCCGAGAGCGAGCGCGCCGCGGCGCGGGTGATGAGCCTGCCGATCGGCGCGGATCTGTCCGAGGCCGATCAGGACCGCGGGGTCGCCGCGCTGCGCGCGGCGCTGGCCAGCGCGACATGAAGCCGTCGCGGGCCGCGCGCGTGAGGCGGGCGGCGGCCGCTTGACGTGAGCCGCGCTGCGCCCGGCCTGCTGCGCGCGACGCTGACCCTGCTCGCCGGCGGCGCGGCCGCGCAGCTGCTGCCGCTGCTGATCGGCCCGCTGCTGACGCGGCTGTACGCGCCGGCGGAGTTCGGCCTGTACCACCTGTTCGCGGCGGTCGCCGCCAACCTCGCGGTGGTTGCCTGCGCGCGCTACGAGTTCGCGCTGCCGCTGGCGCGCGACCCGGCCGAGGCCGACGAGCTGCGCGCGTTGTGCGCCTGGCTGCTGCTCGTCACGACCGCGTTGTCCGCGGTGGCCGGCGTGGCCTGGGCGCTGGCGCTACGCCAGGGCTGGCCGCTGTGGCTGCCGCTGGCGGTGCTCGGGTGGGGCGCCCTGTCGCTGGCGACGCTGTGGGCGACGCGCGCGCAGCGCTTTCGCGCGCTGGCCGCGAGCCGGGTCGTGCAGCACGGCGGCGGCGCGCTCGCGCAGCTCGCCGCCGGCTGGGCCGGGCTCGGGGTCACCGGGCTGATCGCCGCGCCGCTGCTCGCGGTTGCCGGCGCGCTGTGGCTGCTCGGGCTGCCGCTGCGCGGGCTGCGGCGCATCGACTCGGCGCGGCTGCGCCGGGTCGCGCACCAGCACCGCGACTTCCCGCTGCTGAACACGCCGCACGCGTTCGCCGGGGCGCTGCAGGACACGCTGAGCATCGCGCTCGTCGCCGGCGCGCACGGCGCCGCCGCGGCCGGCTTCTGGGGGCTGGCGCTGCGCTACCTGAAGGCGCCGGCGACGCTGGTCGGCTCGGCGGTGTCGCAGGCGCTGTACCCGGCGCTGGCGCAGCAGCGCGGCGAGCAAGCAGCCACCAGCGCCGACGCGCGCGCGGCGGTGCGCCGCGTGATGCTCGCGCTCGCGCTGCCGGCAGCGGCGCTCGCGCTGCTGCTGTGGGCCTTCGCGCCGCCAGCCTTCGCCTGGGCCTTCGGCGAGCGCTGGCGGCCGGCCGGCGAGCTCGCCGCCGCGCTCGCGCCGTACATCGGCGTGCACTTCGTCGCGTCGCCGCTGGGCGTGGTGACGATGGCCTGGCAGGCCCAGGGCTGGGCGCTGAAGGTGGCGCTGGTCGGGCAGGGCTGCTTCCTCGCCGCGCTCGCCGCCGGCCTGCGCTTCGGCGGGCTGACCGTCGCGGGCTGGAGCGTGTCGGCGGTGATGGCGGCCTTCTTCGGCTGGTACTTCTGGCGGCTGGCGAGCTGGCCGGTGGCCCGATGAGCGGGCACTGGCGCGCGCAGGTCAACCGGCTGCGGCGGCGGCTGGCGCGGCTGCTGCAGTTCCGCATGCTGTTCGGCGAGGTGTCGCAGGGGCGCTGGCTGCCGCACACGCGGATCTCGCCGGCCAGCTGCATCGAGCACGAGGAGCGGCTGGTGCTCGGCGACCACGTGTACATCGGCCCCTTCAACTTCATCGAGGCCAGCGGCGGGCTGACGATCGAGGAGGGCGTGCAGATCACCAGCCACGTCGCGATCGTGACCCACAGCTCGCACCGCGCGATCCGCCTGCTCGGCCGTGAGTACGTGCACTGGCGCGACGCGCAGCGCGAGCGGCCGGGCTGGATCGCCGCACCGGTGGTGATCGGCGCGTACAGCTTCATCGGCCCGCATGCGCTGATCGAGGCCGGCACGGTGCTCGGCCGCGGCACGCTGGTGCGCGCTGGCAGTCAGGTGCGCGGGCAGTTCCCCGACTTCGCGGTGCTCGACGGCCGGCCGGCGCGGATCGTCGGTGACACCCGCGGCAGCGACGAGGCGCTGCTCGCGCGCCACCCGCAGGCGCGCGCCGCGTACGAGGCCTGGGCCGGCGATGGCGACCGCGCATGAAGTTCGGGTCCGACCGCACCGGGCGAAGGCCGTGGCATCGGGGCGCCGGCGCCGTGCCGCAGGGGGCGGCGTGAGGCCACCGGGCCAGCCCGCGGACGAGCAGCGAAGGGCGCAGCCCGAGGGCCCTCCAACGAGCGCGGCCGACCGTCCGCTGCGCGTGGCGCTCGTCGGTGACGGCAACAGCCCGCACCTGCTGAAGTGGGCGCGCGCGCTGAGCGCCCGGGTCGAGCTGTGGGCCGCGTCGAGCCGCGGCTTCGACGCCGGCTTCGACGCCTGCGTCAGCGCCGAACGGCGCCTCGCGCTGAACACCCGCCCGCGCTTCGAAGGCGGCAACGCCGCGCTGCTGCGCCAGCTGCCGGGCTTCGCGCGCTGGCTCAAGCGCGTGCAGCCCGACTGGATCCACGCGCACTACCTCAGCTCGCACGGCACGCTCGCGTGGCTGGCGACGCGGCTGCTCGGCGCGCCCGGGCGGCTGGCGGGATCGGCCTGGGGCTCGGACGTGCTGGTCACGCCCGAGCGCAGCCGCGCGCAGCGCTGGCTGCTCGCGCGCGTGCTGCGCGCCTGTGAGCTGAGCACGAGCGATTCGCAGCACATGGCCGCGCGCATGCGCGCGTTCGGCGCCGGCGAGGTGATGGTCTTCCCGTTCGGCCTGGAGGCGATGCCGTCGCTGCCGGCGGCCAAGGACGACGCGCTCTGCTTCGCCAACCGCGGGCTGGAGGCGATCTACGCGCCGCTGCGCGTGATCGATGTCTTCGCGCGCATCGCCGACCATTGGCCGCAGGCGCAGCTGATCGTGGCCAACGACGGCTCGATGCTCGGTGCGATGCGCAAGCGCGCCGCGCAACTCGGGCTGCAGGACCAGGTGGCCTTCACCGGCCGGCTCGACGCGGCGACACAGGCCGACTGGTATGCGCGCGCGCGCTGGTACTTCAGCCTGCCGGCCAGCGATTCGGTGTCGGTGTCGGTGATCGAGGCGATGGCGCACGGCTGCATCCCGCTGCTGTCGGACCTGCCGGCCAACCGCGAGCTGGTGCGCAGCGCCGACAACGGGCTGATCCTGGCCGAGGACGGCTGGCCCGACCCGGCCGCGCTGGACGCGATGCGCGCGCGCGCTGACGAGATCGCCGCCGCCAACCGCGACTGGGTCGCGGCACACGCGCTCTTCGGCCCCTGCGTCGCGCGCTTCGTCGCCCGCCTGCACGCACTGCAGCGCGCATGAAGCTGCTGCTGATCAACCACTACGCCGGCACCCCCGCGCTCGGCATGGAGTTCCGGCCGTACCACCTGGCGCGCGAGTGGGTCCGGCTCGGCCACGCGGTGCAGATCGTCGCCGCCGACTTCTCGCACGTGCGCGCGCACCAGCCCGCTCGCGCCGCGCACCGCGGCGCGACGGCCGCGACGGACGAGCTTATCGACGGCATCGCCTACCGCTGGCTGCCGACGCCGCGCTACGTGGGCAACGGCGTCGGCCGGGTGGCCAACATCGCCGCCTTCCTCGCCGGCCTGTGGCGCGACGCCGGCCGCTGGGCGCGCGACTTCCGGCCCGACGCGGTGATCGCGTCCAGCACCTACCCGATGGACATCTGGCCGGCGCGCCGCATCGCCCGCCGCGCCGGCGCGAAGCTGGTGTGGGAGCTGCACGACCTGTGGCCGGCGAGCCCGATCGAGCTCGGCGGCATGTCGCCGCGCCATCCGTTCATCCGCTGGGTGCAGGTGGCCGAGGACGCCGCCTGCCGCGACGCCGACGTCGTCGTCTCGATGCTGCCGAAGGTGCACGCGCACCTGGCGGCGCACGGGCTGGACCTGCGCAAGCTGCACATCGTGCCCAACGGCGTCGACCCCGAAGCGTGGGCGGCTGTGCCCGAGCCGCTGCGCGCCGACATCGCCGCCGCGATCGACGCCGCGCAGGCCGCCGGCGAGTGCGTGGTCGTGCACGCCGGCTCGATGGGCATGCCGAACGCGCTCGACGTGCTGCTCGACGCGGCCGCGCTGCTGCGCGCGCAGCCGCTGCGCTTCGTGCTGGTCGGCGACGGCCGCGAGCGCGCGCGCCTCGCGCAGCGCATCGCCGCTGAAGGGTTGAGCCGCGTGCAGTGGTTCGCGCCGGTGCCGAAGACGCAGGTGCCGGCACTGCTGGCGCGGGCCGACATCGCGACCCTCGGCTGGCGACGCTCGCCGCTGTACCGTTTCGGCATCGCGCCGAACAAGCTGATGGACTACATGATGGCCGGCCGCTGCGTGCTGCACGCGGTCGACGCCGGCAACGACCCGGTGGCCGAGGCCGGCTGCGGGTTGACGGTCGCGCCCGAGGACCCGGCCGCGACGGCCGCCGGCTTGCAGCGGCTGGCGGCGCTGGGCGCGGCCGGGCGCAGCGCCCTC
>CAZKCJ010000075.1:0-10085 GCA_964550885.1 uncultured Rubrivivax sp.
CGCGGCTGCGCGACCTTCCCACGCCGGCTGCTCGCTGCCCTCGGGCTCGTAGGGCCGATCGAAGAACGGATCCGCCGGCTTCGGCGGCGCGCCGACCGGGCGGCTGCTGCGCTCGGCGCCGTGGCCGCGGCGCGCTTCGTCGCCAGCCGCGCCCCGGCGCCGGTCGTCGCCCCTGCCCTCGCGGCGCGGCTCGTCGTCGGCGGCGCGGCGTGGCCGGCGCGGCCGCTCGTCGTCGAGCTCGAAGGCCTCGATCTCGATCTTGCGCTTGATCAGCTTCTCGATCTCGGCCACGCCGCGCAGGTCGTCGCGCGCGACCAGCGTGATCGCCAGCCCCGAGGCTCCAGCGCGGCCGGTGCGGCCGATGCGGTGCACGTAGTCCTCGGCGTTGAAGGGCACGTCGAAGTTGAACACCGCCGGCAGGTCGGCGATGTCCAGGCCACGTGCGGCGACGTCGGTGGCCACCAGCACGTCGACCTCGGCGCGCTTGAACGCGTCCAGCGCCTTCAGCCGCTCGTCCTGCGACTTGTCGCCGTGCAGCGCGTTGGTGCGCAGGCCGTCGCGCTCGAAGGCGCGCGCCAGCCGCGCGCAGCCGAGCTTGCTGTTGACGAAGACCAGCGCCTGCGCCAGCTCGCGCTCGCGCAGGATCTGGCGCACCGCGCGCCGCTTGTCGTCGTCGGCGACGCTGTAGAAGTGCTGCTCGACCGTCGACGCGGTGGCGTTGGGCCGCGCGACCTCGACCGTGACCGGATCCTGCAGGTAGCTCTGTGCGAGCCGCCGGATCTCGGGCGAGAAGGTGGCCGAGAACAGCAGCGTCTGCCGCTGCTTCGGCAGGTAGGCGAGGATGCGCTGCAGGTCGGGCAGGAAGCCGATGTCGAGCATCCGGTCGGCCTCGTCGAGCACCACGTACTCGACCTGGTTGAGCACGCAGTTCTTCGCCTCGATGTGGTCGAGCAGCCGCCCCGGCGTGGCCACCAGCACCTCGACCCCGGCCTTCAGCTGCGCGGTCTGCGGCTTCATGTCGATGCCGCCGAAGACCACCGTGCTGCGCAGCCGGGTGTGCTTCGCATAGGCGAGCACGTTGGCCGCGACCTGGTCGGCCAGCTCGCGCGTGGGCGCGAGCACCAGCGCGCGCACCGGGTGGCGCGCCGGCGACATGCTGGCGTTCTCGTGGCGCAGCATCTTCTGCAGCAGCGGCAGCGAGAAGGCCGCGGTCTTGCCGGTGCCGGTCTGGGCCGCGCCCATCACGTCGCGCCCGGCCAGCACCACCGGGATGGCCTTGGCCTGGATCGGCGTCATCGACGTGTAGCCCTGGTCGGCCACCGCGCGCAGCAGCTTCGGATCCAGCGGCAGCGTGTCGAATCGAGGGGCCGGCGGCTCGGCGCCGGCAGTGCCCGGGGTGCCGGGCTCGCCGGCAAGGCCGGCCTGCGGAATGTCAGTCATGCGCGGCCGATTATCCGCCAGTGCCGGCAGTGGGCCCGCGCGTCGCCGCCGCGCGCCGCCGGCGGACCCGCCACCGGCGGTGGGCGCAGCCGCGCGCAGGGGGCTTCGGCGGACGCTTCAGCGGCGGAAGATCAGCCAGCGCGGCGAGCGGAAGCGCACGATCCGCCAGTACAGCACCACGTAGCTCACGCCGAACAGCACGATCATCGCCATCAGCACCGGCGTGTTGTCCCAGAACAGCACCGCCGGGATCGCGGCGAGCATGCACAGCAGCCACAGGTACGGGCTGGTCATCGAGTTGCGCCGGGTCAGCGCGCGCGCGCTGCGGTTGCCCACCGCCCAGCGCATCACGCGGCGGTAGATCAGCGAGTGCAGGTGGATGCCGTCGGGCATGCTCGACGGCTGCGCGCGCAGGAAGCGGCGGCGGTAGATCGAGAACACCGTCTCGAACACCGGGTAGATGCACAGCAGCAGCGGGAACATCGGCGACACCGTCGGGTTGCGGTGCAGCAGCAGCACCGCCAGCTCGGCGATGTAGAAGCCGACGAAGTAGGCGCCGCCGTCGCCGAGGAAGATCAGCCCCGCCGGGAAGTTCCAGACGAAGAAGCCCAGCATCGCGCCGACGCCGGCCAGCGCCAGCCAGGCGATCTGCACGTCGTCGACCTGGAAGGCGACGTAGGCCAGGCACAGCAGGATCAGCACCGCGCACATCGACGCCAGCCCGTTGAAGCCGTCGATGATGTTGATCGAGTTGGCCACCCCGGTCACCGCGAAGGCGGTGACCAGCGCCGCGCCGATCGGGAACGACACCACCCAGTCCAGCCCCGGAAGAGCGGTGCGCACCAGCACGCCGTCGATCCACCAGGCAGCGAGCAGCGCCGACAGCACGGTCGCCAGCAGCCGGCGCAGCGGCGTCACGCTCTTGGTCAGGTCCTCGGTCACGCCGGCCGCGAAGGCGGGCAGCCCGCAGGCCAGCAGCAGGAAGCCGAGCCGGCCCGAGGCCGCGTCGAGCAGCGCGATCGCCGCCAGGCCGGCGGCCAGGCCGGCGACGATGCCCACACCGCCGATGCGCGGCACCGGCTGTGCGTGGAACTTCTGCGGCCCGCTCAGGTCGTGGTCGTGCGACAGGCGTGACAGGCGCGCGTGCGCGTGGGCCGAACGCACGAGCAGCAGCGTCAGCCCGAGCGAAACCAGGAACGCCACCAGCAGCGCCAGCATCCGCGGAATTCTATCGACGCGCCACGGGCGCACTCGATCGGCTGGCTAGAATCGCGCGCACCGCCGAGCGCCGTCCGCGCGCGGCCGCGGCGCCGCACTAGACGATGCGGCAACCTGCCGCCGGCGGCCCGCGAACCCGATTCCTGATCCGTGCCCCACGCCGGCACGGGGGGTACCGAACCCGATGACCCGATCGATCCATCTGCTGTCCGTGGCGCTGCTGGCGCTGTCCTTGCTGGGCAGCGGGCCCGCCTGGGGTCAGCGCAACAACGATGCCGACGCAACGGACATGGGCGGCGGCGTGATCACGCTGCAGCCGCCGCGGGGTGCGGACAGCGCCAGCAGCACCGGCGCGCGCCGGCCAGCTGCCGACAACGGCAACGCCGCCGCGATGCGCCTACCGCCTCCGCCTCCGCCGCCTCCGCCGTTGAGCGAGTTCGAGCAGTTCGTCAACGCCAATGCCGGAACCCTGCCGACGCCGATCCGCCGGCTCGGCACCCTGCTGATGCTCGACGCCGGCCTGCGCGCCGACACCGTCGACTACAGCCCGCAGGTGCCGCCGGACTACCTGATCGCCAGCGGCGACGAGATCGTCGTGTCGATCTGGGGCGCGGTCAACGCCGAGCTGCGGCTGATCGTCGACGACGCCGGGCGCATCTCGATCCCGCGGGTCGGCGCGATCATGGTCTCGGGGGTGCGCTACGGCGATCTGGCCGGGGTGCTGCGGCGCCGGGTCGAGAAGACCTTCAGGGACTTCGAGCTCGCGGTTTCGCTCGGGCAGCTGCGCGGCGTGCGCATCCTGGTCACCGGCTTCGCCGCGAACCCGGGCGCCTACACGGTCAACAGCCTGACCAGCGTGCTCAGCGCGCTCGCGCGCGCCGGCGGGCCCTCGGCGGCTGGCAGCTTCAGGCACATCGAACTGCGGCGTGGCAGTCAGCAGGTCGGCGTCCTCGACCTGTACGACCTGCTGCTGCGCGGCGACCGCAGCGGTGACCGGCTGGTGCAGGCGGGCGACGTGATCTTCGTCGGTCCGGTCGGGCTGCAGGTCGCCGCCGTCGGCGCCTTCAACCGCACCGCGATCTTCGAGCTCAAGCCCGGCGAGAACGCCGAGCACGTGCTCAAGATGGCCGGCGGCATCTCGCCGGTGGCCAACCCGGACAGCTTCACGCTGGAGCGGATCGAGCAGCGCGAGACGCTGCGCGTGGTCACGGTCGCACGCACCGAGCTCGCCGGCACGCTGCTGCGCAACGGCGACGTGCTGCGCGCGTTCAACGCGGCGACGGTCGCGGCGCCGATCGTGCGCCAGAACAAGCTGGTGCGGGTCGAGGGCGAGGTCGTCAACCCCGGCGACTACGTGCTGCCGCCCGACAGCACGATCGGCACCGCGCTGCGGGCGGCGGGGGGTCTGACGCCGGCAGCCTTCGTGTTCGGCACCCAGTTCTCGCGGACCAGCGTGCGCCTGCTGCAGCAGCAGAACTACGACCGCGCGCTGCGCAACCTCGAAGCCGACCTGTCGCGCACCTCGGCCACGCAGCGGGTGGCATCGGCCGACGAGGCGGCTGCGCTCAGCGGGCGCATCGCCGCAACCAACCGCCTGCTGCAGACGCTGCGCACCGTGCAGCCCACCGGCCGCGTGGTCCTGGACGTGGCCCCGGACGCCCGTGAACTGCCCGACTTGAAGCTGGAGGACGGCGACCGGATCTACGTGCCGCCGGTGCCCAGCAGCATCGGCGTGTTCGGCAGCGTGTTCAACGCCGGCAACTTCGTGCGGGCACCGGATCGCACCCTCGGCGACTACATCGACCAGGCCGGCGGCCCGACCCGCGGCGCCGACCGGGCCAGCGCCTTCGTGATCCGCGCGAACGGCAGCGTGATCAGCGGGCTGCAGAACCGTGACTGGTACCGCGGCTACAGCGGCGGGCTGGAGAACGTCGCCGCGCTGCCCGGTGACACGGTGTTCGTGCCGGAAGAGCTGGACAAGACCACGGTCGCCCAGCACCTGAAGGACTGGACGCAGATCCTGTACCAGTTCTCGCTGGGTGCGGCGGCATTCGTGACCTTGACCAACTGATGCCGATCGAGCGCCCGCCGATGACGACTCAAGCCGACGAGCCGCTGTTCGAAGACCCGGACGACGACGGCATCGAGTTCATCGATCTGCTGCTGCCGCTGCTGCAGAGCTGGAAGCTGTGGGTGTTCGGCTCGCTGGGCGTCGGGCTGCTGGCGCTGGGCATCGCCTTTGTCGTCCCGGTGACCTACACCGCCCGCAGCAGCCTGCTGCCGCCGCAGCAGCATCAGAGCGGCGTGGCCTCGGCGCTGGCCGCCCTGGGCGGACTCGGCGGGCTGAGCAGCCTGGCGGGGCTGTCGGGCGCAGTCAAGAGCCCCGCCGACCAGTACGTGGCGCTGATGCAAAGCGTCAACGCCACCGATCGGCTGATCGACCAGTTCGACCTGATGCAGGTGTACGACGAGGAGTTCCGCGTCGATGCGCGGCGCGAGCTCGATCGCAACACCCAGATCGCGGTGGGCAAGAAGGACGGCCTGATCACGATCGAGGTCGACGACCACGACCCGAAGCGCGCTGCCGACCTGGCCAACGCGTACGTGGAGCAGCTGCACCGGCTCACGTCGGTGCTGGCCGTGAGCGAAGCCCAGCAGCGCCGCGTCTTCTTCGAGAAGGAGTTGAAGGACGCGCGCGACCAGCTGGCGACCGCGCAGCGGGCGCTGCAGGCCAGCGGCTTCGACATCGCCGCGATGCGGGTGGAGCCCAAGGCGGCGGCCGAGGCCTACGCGCGGCTGAAGGCCCAGGTGACCGCCGCCGAAGTGCGCACCAAGGTCCTGCGTGGCACGCTCGCCGAGTCCGCACCCGAGCTGCGCCAGCAGCTCGACCAGCTGGCTGCGCTGCGCGCGCAGCTGGCGAAGCTGGAGGCAGCCAGTGATTCGGGCGGCGCCAAGGACTACGTGTCGAACTACCGCGAGTTCAAGTACCGCGAGGCGCTGTTCGAGATCTTCGCCAGGCAGTACGAGCTCGCCCGGGTCGACGAGGCGCGCGAAGGCGCACTGATCCAGGTCGTCGACGTCGCGCACCCGCCGGAGTACAAGAGCGGGCCGAAGCGCGCGCTGATCGCGGTGGCCAGCACGCTGGCCGCTTTCGTGCTGCTGGCGGTCTACATCCTGCTGCGCCACCACTGGCGCGAGGCGGCGCGCGACCCGGCGGCGGCGCCGCAGATGGCGCGGCTGCGCGCGGCGCTGGGGCGCTGAGACCACGCACGCAGGCGCACCCCAGGGTGCCGCGGGGGCCAGCACAGGCAGCGCAGACGCCAGGCAAGCCATGCGCATCGTGCTGCTCGGCAGCCGCGGCCAGCTCGGCTGGGAGCTGCAGCGAGCGCTCGCGCCGCTGGCTGAGCTCGTCGCGCTGAGTACCGCCGGGGTCGAGCCGCACCCAGCCACGCTCGCCGCGCCAGCGGCGGCGGGCGCTGGCGCATCCCGGTGCGACCGCAACGGCCACGCCGCACCGCTCGTCGGCGACCTGCGCGACGCCGCCGGCCTGCGCGCCACGCTGCAGCGGCTGCAGCCCGCGGTCATCGTCAACGCCGCGGCCTACACCGACGTCGACCGGGCCGAGCTCGAACCCGAGTCGGCCGCAGCGCTGAACGCGCACGCGCCCGGGCTGCTGGCGTGCGAAGCGGCCGCGCTCGGCGCCTGGCTCGTCCACTTCGGCAGCGACTACGTGTTCGACGGCAGCGGTGATCGCGCCTGGACCGAAGACGACTCGCCCGCGCCGCTGAACACGTACGGCCGCAGCAAGCTGGCCGGCGAGCAGGCGGTGCGCGCCGCGGGTGGCCGCCACCTGATCCTGCGCAGCAGCTGGCTGCACGCGGCTCGTGGCCGCAACTTCGTGCGCACGATCCTGCGCCTGGCGGCCGAGCGCGACCGGCTTGAGGTCGTCGCCGACCAGGTCGGCGCGCCCACCGGGGCGCAGCTGCTGGCCGACGTGAGCGCGCATGCGCTGCGCGCCGCGCTGGCCGCCCCCGCGCTGGCCGGCACCTACCACGTCGCCGCCGCCGGCGAAACCGACCGCTGCAGCTATGCGCGCTTCATCGTCGCGTGTGCGCGGGCTGCCGGCATGCCGCTGCGCCTGCGGCCTGAAGCGATCGTGCCAATGGTCTCGGCGCAGCGGCGGGCGGCGGCGACGCGACCGCTGAACTGCCGCCTCGACACGTCGAAGCTGCGGCAGCGCTTCGGCCTGACCCTTCCCGACTGGCGCAGCGGCGTCGCGCGCACCGTGCAGGAACTGGCCGACCGTGCGCGCTGACCCCGACGCCGCGCCGCCACCCGGAATCAGGCGATGAAGATCACCCGCACCGCGATCGACGGCCTGCTGATCCTCGAGCCGACCGTGCATCGCGACGCGCGCGGCTACTTCGTGGTCGGCTACGAGCAGCAGGCCTTCGACGACGCGGTGGGGGAGGCGGTGCGCTTCGTGCAGGACAACCACTCGCACTCGGTGCGCGGCGTGCTGCGCGGGCTGCACTACCAGCTGCCGCCGCACGCGCAGGGCCGGCTGGTGCGAGTCACACGCGGCGCGGTGTTCGACGTCGCGGTCGACCTGCGCCGCTCGAGCGCCAGCTTCGGCCGCTGGGTCGGCACCGAGCTGAGCGAGCACAACCAGCGCAGCGCCTGGCTGCCGCCGGGCCTGGCGCACGGCTTCCTGGTGCTCGGCGACTGCGCGGACCTGCACTACAAGTGCAGCGCGCGCTACGCACCGCAGGCCGAGCGCTGCATCCGCTGGGACGACCCGACGCTCGCGATCGCCTGGCCCGACATCGGCATGGCGCCGATCCTGAGCGCGCGCGATGCCGCTGCCCCGCCCTTCGATGCCGGCTGCGGCGCGCACGCGTGAGGGCCGCCCGAGTTTCGCCGCCGCACAGGCGCGCCGCCGGCCGCGGCCGGATCGCGGGCCGGCGCTGCCCTACAATCGCGTTCAATGCTTGAACACCCCGACGCAGCGAAGCCGGTGGCGGCGGCTCCCGGCGACGCCGAGGCGGCGCGGCTCGCGGTGTTGCGGCTGCTCCAACGCAACCCGGATCTGTCGCAGCGCCAGCTGTCCGCTGCGCTCGGCCTGAGCCTGGGCAAGACGCACTACGTGCTGCACTCGCTGCTCGACCGCGGCCTGGTCAAGGCCGGCAACTTCCGCCGCAGCGACCGCAAGCTCGCCTATGCGTACGTGCTCACGCCGTCGGGCCTGCGCGAGAAACTGCGCCTGACCCGCGCCTTCCTGCGCCGCAAGGAAGCCGAATTCGTGGAACTCGAGTCAACGATCGCCTCGCTGAAGAGCGAACTCGGCGAACAGGGAACCAGACCATGAGCGAGCCCGTCGCGCGCGACGCGCGCATCTTCGTCACCGGCCACCGCGGCATGGTCGGCAGCGCGATCGTGCGCCGGCTGCAGGCCGGCGGCTGGCACAACCTGCTGCTGCGCACGCGCGCCGAGCTCGATCTGCTCGACCAGCGCGCGGTGCACGCGTTCCTGACCGAGCAGCGGCCGGACTACGTCTTCATCGCCGCGGCCAAGGTCGGCGGCATCCAGGCCAACGACCAGTTCCGCGCCGACTTCATCTACCAGAACCTGCAGATCGAGGCCAACCTGATCCACGGCGCGCACCTGGCCGGCGTGCAGCGGCTGATGTTCCTGGGCTCGAGCTGCATCTACCCGCGCGACTGCCCGCAACCGATCAAGGAGGAATACCTGCTTACCGGCCCGCTGGAGGCGACCAACGAGCCCTACGCGATCGCCAAGATCGCCGGCGTCAAGCTGTGCGAAAGCTACCAGCGCCAGTACGGCCGCCAGTACGTGAGCCTGATGCCGACCAACCTGTACGGCCCGAACGACAACTACGACCTGGCGACGAGCCACGTGCTGCCGGCGCTGATCCGCAAGGCGCACGAGGCGAAGCTGCGCGGCGACACCGAGTACGTGGTCTGGGGCAGCGGCCGGCCGCGGCGCGAGTTCCTGTACGTCGACGACCTGGCCGACGCCTGCGTGTACCTGATGGAGCGCGGCTACGACGGCGGCCTGCTGAACGTGGGCACCGGCGAGGACGTGACCATCCGCGAGCTGGCCGAGACGGTGATGGCGGTGGTCGGCTTTCGCGGGCGCATCGTCTACGACGCGAGCAAGCCCGACGGCACGCCGCGCAAGCTGCTCGACGTGAGCCGGATCGCGGCGCTGGGGTGGCGGGCACGCACGCCCTTGGCCGAAGGCATCGCCCGCGCCTACGCCGCGGCGCCCTTCAACCGGACTGCCGGGGCCGACCCGTGGTGATCCGGTCCTGCAGCGGTGGCCACTAGGGGTGCAGCACGAGCGCAGCCGCGGCTGCGGGCGCGAGCCGTGGTCGCGCCCCGGACTGCACCGGCCGCCGCCTGCAGGCCACGCGGCACCGCGGCGGGTCCCTTCGCCACCAGACGCAGGCCGCGCCACGGCTGGCTCCTGTAGCCGCCTGCCCCCGTGGCATCGCCGTCGTCGACCCGCCCGGATGCACCCGAAGCAAGACCCTGAACGCATCCTCGGGCCAGCACGCCGCGCAACTTCGGTGAGCCACACCGAACGGCGGCCCGAACGAAACTCGCACCGCCCTCCCCGATGCCAACCCTGCGCGCAGATCTCAAGCGGAGCCTGAGCACGCGGCTGGCACGGCTGCGGGCCGGCGGTTTCGCCCCGGCGGTCGGCCTGCTGGTCAGCGGGACCGCGATCGGGCACGCAATCACCGCGGTGGCAATGCCGGTGCTGACCCGCCTGTACACGCCCGACGACTTCGGCCTGTTCGCGGTTTTCTCCGCCGCCCTCGCGATCGTCGCGGTGGCCGCGTGCCTGCGCTACGAGATCGCGATCCCGATCCCGCAGGCGGAAGACACGGCCGCCAACCTGCTGGCCGTGGCCGTGTGCGCGGCCGTGCTGGTGAGCGCAATCAGTGCGCTGGTCGTGCTGCCGGCTGGGGCGATCGTCGCCGGCTGGATCGGCCAGCCGCGCCTGGAGGGCTACCTGTGGCTGCTGCCGCTGGCGATCCTGCTGTCGGGGGTCTACGCAGCGCAGCAGTACTGGCTGCTGCGGCACAAGCAGTTCGCGCTGCTCGCCCGCACCCGGATCAGCCAGTCGGCCGCCGCGTCGGGCAGCCAGCTCGCACTCGGCGCAACCGGCGCTTCGGCCTTCGGCCTGCTCACCGGACCGGTGGTCAACCTGGCGGCCGGCTGCCTGCGCGTCGCCCCGCACCTGTTCCGTCAACGTCAGCGGCTGCTACCCGCGATCGGCGCGGCGCGGATGTGGCAGGCCGCCCGCAGCCACGCCAACTTCCCGTTGTTCTCGACCGCCGAGGCCCTCGCCAACAGCGCCGCGATCGGCGGGATCGGCCTGAAAGTGGCGATTCCCGG
>CAZKCJ010000075.1:10095-10822 GCA_964550885.1 uncultured Rubrivivax sp.
GGGCAGGTCTACCTGACGCGCGCCGCCGAGGCGTGGCGCGTCGGCCAGCTGGGCGCACTGACGACCAGCGTCGTCGGCGGCTTGCTGCGCACCGGCGTCGGGCCCCTGCTGTTCCTGGGCTTGACGGCGCCGTTCCTGTTCGGGCCGCTGTTCGGCGCTGACTGGACGCGCGCGGGTACGATCGTCGCCTGGCTGACACCGTGGTTCGTGATGCAGTTCTTGGCCTCCCCGGTGTCGATGGCGCTGCACGTCGCGGCGCGCCAGCGGCTGGCGATGCTGCTGCAGCTCGCGGGGCTCGCGCTGCGCAGCGGCGAGGTCCTGCTCGCCCACCACCTGTTTGGCGCGTACCTGACCGAGGCCTACGCGCTCTCCGGCCTGCTCTTCTACCTGGCCGGCCTGCTCGCGACCGCCGCGGTCGCTAACTGCGAGGCTGCCCAGTTCCGCGCGGCGATCGCAGGCGCTGCCTTGCCGATCGGCATCTGGGCCGGCGCTGGTGTCGTCGTCGCCGCGCTCGCGCAGTGGTGGCAATGAGCACGGCAGCAGCAGCCAGCACGGGCAGGCCCGGCCCGACCGCGCCCGCGATGCGCCGACGCCGCAGCGGGCGGCGCCTGCCCAGCGCGATCCCCGCCCGCGTGGCCGTGATCGTGGCGACCGCGCTGTACGCGGCCAGCCTTTATTACGCGTACCGCGTCTACCTCGAGCCGCAATGGGGCTACCTCGGCTTCTC
>CAZKCJ010000076.1:0-8867 GCA_964550885.1 uncultured Rubrivivax sp.
GTCCAGCTCGAGCACGACCGCGTCGTGCTGGTTGCGCATCGTCCAGTGCCAGCGCAGCACGCCGAGCGTCGGCCGGCGCGCGGAGCGCCGGACCTCGTCGACGCGCATGCCGAGCCGCAGCCGGTCGCCGGCGCGCACCGGCTGCGGCCAGCGCAGCTGCTCCAGCCCCGGCGAGGCGACCACCTCGGAGCCGGCGAGCACCTGCTCGACCGCCAGCCGCATCGCGATGCAGCAGGTGTGCCAGCCGCTGGCGATCAGCCCGCCGAAGCGCCCCTGCGCGGCGGCCTCGCGGTCGGTGTGGAACCACTGCGGGTCCCAGGCGCGGGCGAAGTCGACGATCGCGCGCTCGCTGACCTCGACCGGCCCGGCCTCGATCAGCTGGCCGACGCGCAACTGCGCGAACTTCATCGCCGCGCGGCCCGGCTGCGGCGCTGCAGGTCGGCTGGGGCCATCGCTCAGCCCGCCGGCACCGACGGGATCTTCAGCCCGCGCTGTACCGCCGGCCGCGCGAGGAAGGCGGCCAGCACCCGCTGCACCTGCGCGCATGCGCTGAAGCCCACCAGCTCGCCGGCGCCGTAGAAGCCGACCAGGTTGTTGACCCACGGGAAGATCGCGATGTCGGCGATCGTGTACTCGTCGCCCAGCATCCACGCGCGCGCCTGCAGGTGCCGGTCGAGCACGCCCAGCAGCCGGCGCGATTCGGCGGCGTAGCGGTCACGCGGCCGCTTGTCCTCGAAGTCCTTGCCGGCGAACTTGTGGAAGAAGCCGACCTGCCCGAACATCGGGCCGATGCCGCCCATCTGGAACATCAGCCACTGCAGCGCCTCGTAGCGCCGCGCCGGCTCGGCAGGCAGCAGGCGGCCGCACTTCTCGGCCAGGTACACGAGGATCGCGCCCGACTCGAACAGCGCCAGCGGCTGCCCGCCCGGCCCGTCGGGATCGATGATCGCCGGGATCTTGTTGTTCGGGTTCAGCGACAGGAACTCGGGCGACAGCTGGTCGTTGCGGTCGAAGCGCACCAGCTGCGGCTCGTAGGGCAGGCCGAGCTCCTCGAGCGCGATCGAGACCTTCACGCCGTTGGGCGTGTTCAGCGAGTACAGCTGCAGCCGCTCGGGGTGCTGCGGCGGCCACTTGCGGGTGATCGGGAAGGCGTTCAGGTCGGCCATCGGGGTGCTGCGCTCCGGTTGTGCGGCGAGTCGGGTCGGCGGCGGGCAGCGCTGCATGCCGGCGTCGTGCCGGGACGCGGCGCCGACCGGCCGCGGCCTCGGTCGCGGCGGGCGCAATGCTCGCACAGGCCGCGGCGCGCGACGCGACAGCCGATCGTCGACCCGGCGCGGCGAGGGGATCCTCGGCGGCGGGTCCGCGCACCCGCGCCGTTGGCCGCGACGCGATCGAATCGCGCCCCCGCCAATGACGACCGGCGCCCGAGGGCGCCGGTCGAGGTCGTGGCCGGATCGGCGATCAGGGCTGGTAGACCCAGGCGCCCTTCTGGATCTTGACCATCACCACCGCGCGCTGGTCCAGCCCGTTGTGGTCCTGCGGCGACATGTTGAAGATCCCGTGCGCGCCCGCCATCTCGTGCACGCCCTCGATCGCATCGCGCAGCGCGGCGCGGAACGCGGGCGTGCCCGGCTGCGCCTTCTTCAGCGCCACCGGGATCGCGGTCTGCAGCAGCAGCCCGGCGTCCCACGCGTGGCCGCCGAAGGTGGACACGTTGCCCTTGCCGTACTTGCCCTCGTACGCGTTGATGTACGCGAGGGCCGACTTGCGCACCGGGTTCGACGCCGGCAGCTGGTTGGCCACGAGCACCGGGCCCGCGGGCAGCAGCGTGCCCTCGCCGTCGGCGCCGACCACGCGCAGGAAGTCGTTGTTGGCAACGCCGTGCGTCTGGTACATCACGCCCTTGTAGCCGCGCTCCTTCAGCGCGCGCTCGGGCAGCGCCGCCGGCGTGCCCGACCCGGCCACCAGCACCGCCTGCGGGTTGGCCGCCTGGATCTTCAGCACCTGGCCGGTCACCGAGGTGTCGGTGCGGTTGTAGCGTTCGTTGGCGACGATCGAGATGCCCTTGACGCCGGCGGCCTTGCTGAACTGCGTGTACCAGCCTTCGCCGTAGGCGTCGGCGAAGCCGATGAAGCCGACCGTCTTGATGCCGTTGTCGGCCATGTGCCGGGCGATCGCCAGCGCCATCAGGATGTCGTTCTGCGGCGTCTTGAACACCCAGTGCCGCTTCGCGTCGACCGGCTCGACGATCATCGACGATGCCGCCAGCGAGACCATCGGCGTCTGGCTCTCGGCAACCGGATCGATCATCGCCAGCGACACCGGCGAGGTCGACGAGCCGATGATCGCGTCGACCTTGTACTCGGTGACGAAGCGGCGCACGTTGGACACGCCCTTGGTCGTGTCCGAGCCGTCGTCGAGCAGGATGTAGTTGACCTTCTGGCCGGCGATCGTCGTCGGCAGCAGCTCGATCGTGTTCTTCTCGGGGATGCCGAGCGATGCCGCCGGACCGGTGGCCGAGACTGTCACGCCGATGTTGATGTCGGCCTGGGCGGCCACGGCCGCCAGCCCGAGGGCCGCGGCGAGCAAGGTGCGCAAGAGCTTCATGAAGAGATTCCAGGGTTGGTGAATCGGTACGCCGATCGCGTCGGCTCGAGCGGCCGACGACAGCCTCGGTTCATCGCATGCCGACCCGCGGGTCGTGCGAATCACGGGCGCGAATTGTCCGTATGGAATATCCCTTCTTCCACCTTCCCGGCTCCGTGCAAACCCTTGCCGAGCGTGCAAATTCGGCCGGAACTGATTTCGCGCAAGCGTGCACCGTGCGCGCGCGCGATCGCGCGCGCGCAACACTGCTCGCTCGCGTGCGCGTGGCGCGCACTCGAGGGCAATGCGGGCAGCGCGCCGCCGGCGCGTTCAGCCCTTCTGCGCGGTGCCGAGGTAGGTCTCGATCACCCGCGGGTCGCGCGCGAGCTCGGCGGCCGGGCCTTCGAGCGAGAACGCGCCGGTCTCCAGCACGTGCCCGTAGTCGGCGACCTCGAGCGCGGCGCGCGCGTTCTGCTCGATCAGCAGGATCGACACGCCGTGCTCGCGCAGCTGCTCGATCGTGCGGAAGATCTCGCGCACGACCAGCGGCGCCAGCCCCAGGCTGGGCTCGTCGAGCATCAGCAGCTTGGGCCGCGACATCAGCGCGCGGCCGACCGCGAGCATCTGCCGCTCGCCGCCCGACAGCGTGCCGGCGAGCTGCTGGCGCCGCTCCTTCAGCCGCGGGAACAGCGTGTACACGTGGTCGAGCTCGCCGCGCCAGTTCGGCAGCTTGCGGCGCATCGCGCGCCAGCCCCCGAGCACCAGGTTGTCCTCGACCGGCATCGTGCCGAACAGCTCGCGCGTCTCGGGCACCAGCGCCAGGCCCAGCATCACGCGCTCCTCGAGCGGCATGCTGCCCAGGTCGACGCCGTCGAACACGACCTTGCCGCGCGACGGCAGGATGCCCATCAGCGCGTTCAGCGTGGTCGACTTGCCGGCGCCGTTCGGCCCGATCACGGTCAGCACCTGGCGCTCGTCGAGGTGGAAGCTCAGGCCGGTGAGCACCTCGGCACGGCCGTAGCCGGCGTGCAGGTCGCTGACCGACAGCAGCGGCGTGCTCATCGGCCTGCGCTCCGCTTCGGGGCGCCCGCGGCACGCTGCAGCCGGCAGCGCGGGGATGCGTCGGGGCGCGGCAGCTGCACGGTCAGTGCTCCACGCCCAGGTAGGCCGCACGCACCGCGGGGCTCGCCTGCACCTCTTCGGGCGTGCCCTCGATCAGCCACTTGCCGAACTCCATCACCACGATCCGGTCGGTCAGGCCCATCACGAACTCCATGTCGTGCTCGACCAGCAGGATGCTCAGCCCCTCGGCCTTGAGCTGGCGCAGTACCGCCGCCAGCGCCTGCTTCTCCTTGTGGCGCAGGCCCGCTGCCGGCTCGTCCAGCAGCAGCAGCGCCGGATCGGTGGCCAGCGCGCGCGCGATCTCCATTAGCCGCTGCGGGCCGAGCGCGAGGTTGCCGGCCAGCTCGTGCATCTTGTCGGCCATGCCGATGCGCTCGAGCTGGCGCTCGGCCTCGGCGAACAGCGCGCGCTCCTCGGCGCGGTCGGCACGTACCAGCGCGCGCAGCGTGCCGTTGCGGCTGCGCAGGTAGCCGCCGAGCGCGACGTTCTCGAGCACCGTCATCTCGGGGATCATCTTCACGTGCTGGAAGGTGCGCGACACGCCGCGGCGCGCGATCGCGCGCGACGGCAGCCCGGCGATGCGCTGGCCGCGAAAGCGCACGTCGCCGCCGCTGAGCGCGAGTACCCCGGTGATCAGGTTGAAGATCGTCGACTTGCCGGCGCCGTTTGGGCCGATCAGGCCGACGATGTCGCCGGCGCGGATCGCGAAGCTGATGTCGTTGACCGCGACCAGCCCGCCGAACTGCTTGCGCACCTGGTCGACCTCGAGCAGCAGCTCGCCGCGCGTAGGCTTGTCGCGGGTGGGCAGCGGCGCCGCGCCCTCCCAGTCGCGCACCCGCTCGCGCCGCGGCAGGCGGCCGGTGGCCAGCGGCCACAGCCCGTCGGGCGCGTACTTCAGCATCAGCACCAGCACCAGGCCGAAGACGATGATCTCGAAGTTGCCCTCGCTGCCCAGCAGCGCCGGCAGCAGCACCTGCAGCTCGTCGGCGACGAACTTGACCACGCCCGCGCCGACGAACGCGCCCCAGACGTGGCCGACGCCGCCGAGCACCGCCATCAGCAGGTACTCGATGCTCCACTGCAGCCCGAAGGGCGTCGGGTTGACGGTGCGCTGGAAGTACGCGAACAGCCAGCCCGACACCGCCGACAGCACCGCCGACAGCACGAACACGATCACCTTGTAGCGCACCGTGGACACGCCCATCGCCTCGGCCATCGTCGTGCCGGTGCGCAGCGAGCGGATCGCGCGCCCCGGGCGCGAGTCCAGCAGGTTGGTCACCATCCAGGCCGAGGCCAGCGCGATGATCCAGATCAGCAGGTAGATGCCGCGCCCGCTGCCCAGCTCGATGCCGGCCACCTCGATCGGCGGCACGCCGAACAGCCCGTCGTACTTGCCCAGCCACTCCATGTTGCTCGCCGCGTAGTACAGCGCGAGGCTCCAGGCGATCGTCGCCAGCGGCAGGTAGTGGCCCGACATGGTCAGCGTGACCGCGCCCAACGCCAGCGCGGCGATCACCGCCAGCACGACGCCGGCCAGCAGCGTCAGCCACGGCGACACGCCCAGGTTCAGCGTCAGGTAGGCAGCGGTGTACGCGCCCACGCCGACGAATGCCGCCTGGCCGAAGGAGATCAGCCCGGCGACGCCGGTCAGCAGCACCAGCCCGAGCGCGACCATCGCGTACAGGCCGATCAGGTTCAGCTGGGTGATCCAGAAGTCCGGCAGCGGCAGCAGCGGCAGCGCCAGCATCACCGCCGCGAAGATCGCGAAGCCCCAGCGCTGCACCTCAGTGCTCCTCCGCGTGCGGGTCGCGCAGCGAGCGCCACAGCAGGACCGGCAGGATGAACGAGAACACGATCACTTCCTTGTAGGCGCTCGCCCAGAACGAACCGAAGCTCTCGAGCAAGCCCACCATCAGCGCGCCCACCAGCGCCAGCGGATAGCTGGCCAGCCCGCCGAAGACGCCGGCGACGAAGCCCTTCAGGCCGATCAGGAAGCCCGAGTCGTAGAACACCGTGGTCGTGGTGCCGATCAACAGGCCCGACAGCGCGCCGATGAACGCGGCCAGCGCGAAGGTCAGGCTGCCGGCGGCGTCGGTGGCGATTCCCATCAGCCGCGCGCCGCGGCGGTTGACCGCGGTCGCGCGCAGCGCCTTGCCGTACAGCGCGCGCTCGAAGAACAGCCACAGGCCGACGATCAGCGCGATCGTCGCGGCGAAGATGATCACCATCTGCCCGGACACCATCACCGGGCCGAAGCTCATGTTGACGTCCCAGAAGCTCGGGTTGCGGAAGCCCTCGGCGCCGAAGAAGACCAGCCCGAGCCCGGTCAGCACGAAGTGCACGCCGACGGCGACGATCAGCAGCACCAGCACGCTGGCGTCGGCCAGCGCCTGGAAGCCCAGGCGGTAGATCAGCGGCCCGAAGGGCGTGACCAGCGCCAGCGTCAGCAGCGCCTGCACCAGCATCGGCGGGTTGCGCGGTGCCAGCCAGATCGCCAGCAGCGACACCGCGATCGGAAACGCGACCAGCGCCGCGATCCGCCGCCCGATCCGCGCGGCGCCGCGCCGATGGCGCAGCCCATCGATCAGCTCGGCGATGCCGGCGGCCGCCGCCAGCACGAGCAGGAACCACACCGTCCCCGGCACCTTGCCCATCTGCAGCATCGCCAGCGTCAGCGCGCCGAAGGTGACGAACTCGCCCTGCGGGATGTAGATCACCCGCGTGACCGTGAAGATCAGCACCGTCGCCAGCGCCAGCAGCGCGTAGACCGCACCGTTGGTCAGGCCGTCGACGGCCAGGATCGAGGCGATGCTGAAGTCCATGGACTGGGCTCGGTGCGGGCCGGTCGACTCGCGCTCAGCTGCCGCCGGGCAGCCGGCAGACGGCGCGCACGTGCGGGCTGCGCGGGAGCGCAGTGCTGCTGGCACGCATCGACACAGTCACGATCCGGCTCCCGGTGGCATTGGATTGAACAGCGGCGGGTGGCGGCCCGCGATCGTAGCGGCTGCCGTCGCGACCCGGCCCTGGGGTCGGCCCCGCTGCGGCAGCTCGCCTGACGGCCATCGCGTCGGCGCTGCCGCCGGCGCAGGCCCCGCTGAAGCGCGCCACCGCTGCAGCCGCGCGTGCGGCCCGCCCGCTGCGGCCGGCTCGGTCCGGTCGACCGAGCCCCCCGCGTCGACTGCGGCCAGGCTCACGCGGCGCAATTGTTGCACGACTTTGCAGGAATTCAGCCGCGGCTTCGCCCGGGCGTTGCAGGCTGCGCGGCGGCGCACGCGAGCGCTCGACCGACGGCTGCGCACGGCCGGCCCGCGAGGCTCGCCAGTGCTGCTCACGCCCGCGGCCCGCCGGCGCGCACCGCCGGGTGCGGCGCCGCGCGGCTGGCGTCACCGGCGCGCTGCGGGCATCATTGCGCTCGCCCCCGCGGCGGCAAGCCAGCCCGCGGTTCGCGTGGCCGGCGCCGCGCGCATCGACGCGCGACGAGCCGACCACACCGACCACCGGCGCGCAACCGCCACCCTTCACCCGCAGGAGTCCCCCGATGCTCGAAGGCAAGACCATCATCGTGACCGGCGCGGCGTCGGGCATCGGCGCCGCCACCGCGCTGCTGCTGGCCGCGCAGCGCGCCCGGGTGATCGCAATCGACCTGAACCGACCGGCGCGCGTGGCCGGCGACTTCGTGCAGGCCGACCTCGCCGACCCACGCTCGATCGACCGGCTGGTCGCCGCGCTGCCCGCGGGCGTGCACGGACTGGCGAACATCGCCGGCCTGCCGCCGACGCGGCCGGCCGAACAGGTGCTGGCGGTCAACCTGGTCGGGCTGAAGGCGCTGACGCTCGGGCTGATGCCGAAGCTCGCCGATGGCGCGGCGATCGTCAACCTCGCGTCGCTGGCCGGGCTCGGCTGGGCCGACGCGAAGGCGGCGATCGACGCCAGCGAGCAGCTCGACTTCGCCGGCATCCCGGCCTTCTGCGCACGGCACGGCATCGCCGGCGCGCGCAGCTACTTCTTCTCGAAAGAGGCGCTGATCGTCTGGACGATGCGCAACCGCTGGACCTGGCGCGCGCGCGGCATCCGGATGAACGCGATCAGCCCGGGCCCGGTCGACACGCCGATCCTGCCGGACTTCGTCGAGACACTGGGCGCGCGCGCCGAGGAGGACATGCGGGTGATGGACCGTCCGGGCCGCCCGGGCGACATCGCGCCGGTGGTCGCGTTCCTGCTGTCCGACGCAGCCGGCTGGATCCGCGGCGCGAACCTGCCGGTGGACGGCGGCATGTACGCGCACGTGCTGTGCCAGCAGCACGGCTACTGAGCAACCGTCCGATGCCCGGCGCCGACCCGCCGCCGTCGACGCTGCCGCTGGAGCTGCAGTCGGCGACCGAGCTGCTGGCGGCGCTGCACGCGCGCCGGATCAGCGCGGTCGAGCTGCTGCAGCACCACCTGCAGCGCGTCCGTGAGCTCGGGCCGGCGCTCAACGCGGTGGTCGCGATCGACGAGGCGGGCGCGCTCGCGCAGGCGGCGCGCGCTGACGCCGCGCGCGCCCGCGGCGACTGGCTCGGCCCGCTGCACGGACTGCCGATCACGATCAAGGACGCGTTCGAGGTGGTCGGCATGCCGGCCACCTGCGGCATCGCCGCGCTCGCGCAGCACCGGCCCGCGGCCGACGCCGACCTGGTCGGCGCGCGGCGGCGCGCCGGCGCGGTGATCTTCGGCAAGACCAACGTGCCCGAGGGCGCCGCTGACCACCAGACCTACAACGCGGTCTACGGCCTGACGCGCAACGCCTGGCGCGCCGACCGCAGCGCCGGCGGCTCGTCGGGCGGCGCCGCGGTCGCGGTCGCGGCCGGCCTGAGCGTGCTGGACATCGGCAGCGACATCGGCGGCTCGATCCGCTGCCCCGCGCACTTCAACGGCGTGTGGGGGCACAAGGCCAGCCACACGCTGGTGCCGCTGGGCGGCCACATCCCGCCGCTGCCGCCGGCGCGCAGCGCGCTCGAGATGGGCGTGGCCGGGCCGCTCGCGCGCGACGCGCGCGACCTGGCGCTCGCGCTCGACGTCATCGCCGGGCCGGAGCCGCCCGATGCGAAGGCCAAGTGCTGGCAGCTGCCGCCGCCGCGACACGCGGCGTCTCTTCCGACTCGTCCACGGAATCCTTCCCG
>CAZKCJ010000076.1:8877-10726 GCA_964550885.1 uncultured Rubrivivax sp.
GCCGACTACCGGATCGCGGTGCTGCTGGACGCCGCCGACGTGCCGCTGGCGAGCGGCTACCGTGCCGCGCTCGAGCATTGGCTCGACGCGCTCGCGCGCAGCGGCGCGCGGCTGACGTGGCTGCGCGCGCCGCCGGTCGACGCGCAGCGCGCGCTCGACCTGTACTTCGACTGCCTGTTCGCGCAGGCGGCCGCGCACGCGCCGCCGGCGGTGCAGGCCGGCTTTCGCGCGCTCGCCGTCGATGCGCCGGCCGACGACCGCAGCTTCGCCGCGCGCATCGGCCGCGCCGCGCGGCTGAGCGCGCCGGCCTGGTTCGAGCGCCGCGAGCAGCGCCGCGCACTCGCCGCGCAGTGGGCGGCCTTCTTCGATGCGCACGACCTGCTGCTGTGCCCGGTGATGTCGACGCCGGCCTTCGCGCACGACTGCAGCGGCGTCGACCACATCGCGCAGCTGCAGCGCCGCGTGCTGATCGACGGCGTCGCCCAGCCGTACCTGGTCAACCTGTGCTGGCCGGGCCTGATCACCGTCGCCGACCTGCCGGCCACTGCGATCCCGACCGGGCAGTTCGTCGACGGCACCCCGGTGGGGATCCAGGCGGTGGGCCCGTACCTCGAGGACCGCACGCCGCTGCAGTTCGCGCTGCTGGTGCAGCAGCGGCTCGGCGGCTACCGCGTGCCGCCGTCGGCGCTCGCACCCGCGCCGCCCGCCGCAGCCCCGCGCTGACGCGCGCTACCCGACGAACAGCAGCGCCGGCTGCTCGAGCAGCTCGCGCACGCGCTGCATGAAGCCGGCCGCGCGAGTGCCGTCGACGATGCGGTGGTCGAAGGCCGCGGACAGCAGCAGCGTCGGCCGCGCGACCACCGCGCCGTCGCGCACCACCGCGCGCGGCGCGATCCGGTTGACCGCGACGATCGCCGTCTCCGGTGCGTTGATCACCGGCGACGACGACAGCCCCGCGAGCCGGCCGAGGCTGGTGACGGTGATCGTCGAGCCCGACAGCTCGTCGCGCGCGATCTTGCCGCTGCGCGCCAGCTCGGCCAGGCGGCTGACGCCGGCGGCGATCGCCCACAGGTCCAGCGTCTGCGCCTGCCGCAGCACCGGCACCAGCAGCCCCGCCGGCGCCTGGGTGGCCACGCCCACGTGCACCGCCGCATAGCGGGTCAGCTCGCCGGCCTCGTCGTCGAAGCGCGCGTTGATCTCCGGGAACTCGGGCGCGGCGAGCACGATCGCGCGCACGACGAAAGGCAGCGGGTTGAGCTGGCCGCGCGCCGCGCCGTAGCGCGCGTTCAGTTGCGCGCGCAGCGCCTCGAGCGCGGCGGCGTCGACCTCGTCGACGTAGCCGAAGTGCGGGATCCGCCGCTTCGCGTCCTGCATCCGCTGCGCGATCTTGCGCCGCAGACCGATGATCTTCTCGGTCTGGATCGCATCGGTCGCGGCGGCGGTGAGCATGGTCGCGGCGCCGGCGGCTGCGGGTGCTGCCGGCGCGGCCGCTGGCGCAGTCGGCCTGCCAGCCGCACGTCCGGTCGACGCGGCGGCTGCCGGCCGCTGGCCCGCCGCCAACCCCTGCACCGGGTCGGCGCGGGCGCCGACCGCATCCAGGTCGGCGTGCACGATCCGCCCGCCCGGGCCACTGCCGACCACGCTCGCGAGCTCGATGCCCAGCTCCCACGCGCGCGCGCGCACCGACGGCGAGGCCAGCGGCCGATGGCCTGCAACCGCAGCGGGGGCCGTGGCTGCAGCGGCGGGCGCCGCCGCCGCGGACGCTGGGGCGACGCGGACTGCGGCAGGCGCTGCACGCGCTGCGGCAACCGGCGCTGCGGCGGCGGCCGCGGGTGCGCCAGTCGCCCGC
>CAZKCJ010000077.1:0-10575 GCA_964550885.1 uncultured Rubrivivax sp.
GCGGGGATCATCGCGTTCCGCAAGGTCAGGCTGACAGTCAATATTATTTACGGATGACCTCTTAACCGAGAGGGCGCACGAGCAGCAATCCGCAGCCGAAGGCCTTGCCGTGGCCGACGCCGTCGATCAGCGTGCGGCCGAGCGCGTCGGGGTCGACGACGCGCAGTCGGCCGCTTATGTCGACGGTCGAGAACCGCAGTTCGTCGCTCTTGCCGAAGGCTGGGTGTGCGAGCGCGCGCGTGGCGCAGCGAAGGCGCCGCCGTTCGCGCCGAAGGCGTAGCGTTCGCAACGGCGAACGAGCAGCAAGCAGCCGCGCCGAGTATGCTGACTCGGCTGGTGTACGCCAGCAGCGTTGGCGCCGCGCGGCGCAGACGCTGCGTGATCCGGGAATCGCCCCGGCTGCGTCGTGCGTGCAGGAACTGCAGCACAGCCTTGACAACCGGCCTCGAGGTCTGGGCCGGCTCGTTCGCCTCCAACGACGCCCAGGGATTGCCGCCGACTTCGCGAGCATGAGCTGACCGCCTCGAACTGACGCTGCGCAGCAACACTTATCGTCCGATCGTGCGCGCCGAGATGGCCGCAAGATGGCCCGGTGAAACCCAGCTCTGCGGGCAGGAGCACGGCTGACTCGAGCAGCGTCATGCTCGCCTGCGAGCCCCTGCGCGCGACGCAACTGTGCCTTGCACCGCGCCGACCAGCGGCAGCACCATCGGCCCTTCGCGATCCGGGCGGCCGCTCGCAGAAGCCTGTTCGCACCCCAGCACGAAAGACCCCTACGCGATGTCAAGCGCAGCTCCGATAACGCGCGTCCTCGTCGTCGACGACAACGAGGTGAACTGCATCCTGCTGCAGGAGCATCTGCGGCACCAGGGCTACGAGGTCGAGGCAACGACCGACGCCGCCCAGGCGCTGTCCTGGGCGCGCACGCAGCCACCTGACGCCGCGGTCAGCGACCTGCAGATGCCCGGCATGGACGGCTTCACGCTGCTGCGCAAGTGGAAGGCCGATTCAGTCCTTCGCAGCGTGCCGTTCGTCGCCCGCACCGCGGCCTACTGCGAGGCGAAGCATCGGCAGTTCGTGCAGGACCTCGGGGCCGACGCACTGGTTGCCTGCAGCGTGACCGAGCCTGCGGTGATCCTGGCGACCGTCGCGGATGTGATCGCGCGCGCGCGCACCGGGACCGGGCCGCGCGAGCCGGAGCTGGGTTCGGCCGGTGCGATGCTGCGTCACAACGAAGTACTCCTCGAGGCCCTGCAGCGCCGGCTGAGCGAGCTCGAGCAGGCCAATCAGCGGCTGGAGCAGCTCGCCGGCAGCTATCGCCTGCTGTTCGAGGCGAACCCTCATCCGATGTGGGTGTTCGACGTGCAGACGCACCGCTTCCTGGCGGTGAACGAGGCCGCCGTCGCCCACTACGGCTGGAGTCGCGACGAGTTCCTGGCGATGACGATCGACGACATCCGCTTGCCGCAGGACCGCCCGCGCCTGGCGAAGGTGTCCTCGCACGGGCATCCGTCGGGTCGCTACGACCCCGGCTGCTGGCGGCACCGCACCCGCGACGGCGGGCTGATCGACGTCGCCCTGCGCACGAGTGCGATGGATTTCCAGGGGCGGCGCGCCCGTCTCGTGCTCGCGTACGACGTCTCTGCGCAGCGTGCCGCTGAGCGTGCCCAGCGTGCGTCGGAGCGAATCGCCGGGTCGACGCTCAACGCGCTGCCGGCCCAGATCGCGATCCTGGACGGCACCGGACGGATCATCACGGTCAACGCAGCTTGGCGCCGCTTCGCGCGGCGCCTGGCGCTGCGCCCTGGGACGGTGTGCGAAGGCGCGAACTACCTCGAGGCGTGCGCCCATGCTGCGGGCGATCCCGTGGCGGATGCGGTGGCGGTCGGGATCCGTGCGGTTCTCGCCGGCACCGAGCAGACTTTCAGCGTCGAGTACGAATGCCACTCGCCGACCGAGCAGGGCTGGTATTGCGTGCACGCCACCCGCTTCATGGTGGGCGGGCAGCCTCATGCGGTAGTGGCCCACGTGGACGTCACCCAGCGCAAACGTGCGGAGATCGCGCTGGTCCAGAACGAGACGCGCTTTCGCGCCGGCTTCGAACAGTCGGCCGTCGGCATGGCGTATCGCACGATCGACGGCCGCTGGCTGCTGATCAACCAGCGCCTGTACGACCTGGTCGGGCGCAGCCGCGACGAGCTGGCGCCGGGCAGCAGCGTCGACATCACCCACCCGGCGGATCGGCCGCAGGAACTGGCGCTCAACCGCGCGCTGCTGCAGGGCGCGTTGCCCTCGCACACGGGCGAGCGGCGCTACCTGCACAAGGACGGCAGCATCGTGTGGGTCAACGTCAGCACGACGCTGGTTCGCGAACCGTCGGGCGGCGCGCCGCACTTCGCGCTGATCGTCGAGGACATCAGCGAACGCAAGCGCGCCACGGAGACCGCACATCGGCTGCTGCAGGCGATCGAGCAGTGCTCGGAGAGCATCGTCATCACCGACGCGCAGCGGGCGATCCAATACGTGAACCGCGCGTTCAGCCTCACGTCGGGCTACGAGCCAGACGAGGCCATCGGACGCAACCCGAGCTTCCTGGCCTCGGGCCACACGCCTGCCGGGGTCTACCTCGAGCTGAATCGCGCACTGGCCGCGGGCAGCGTGTGGTCGGGCGAGTTCTGCAACCGGCGCAAGGACGGCACCGAGTACGTCGAGTCGGCGACGATCAGCCCGGTCCGCGCGCCGGACGGCAGCGTCACGCACTACCTCGCTGTCAAGGCCGACATCACCGAGAAGCGGCGCACCACCGACGAGCTCGCGCGCTACCGGCACCACCTGGAGGAGCTGGTCGGCGAGCGCACCGCGCAGCTCGACGTGGCGCGCCTGCAGGCGGAGACAGCCAACCGCGCGAAAAGTACCTTCCTCGCCAACATGAGCCACGAGATCCGCACGCCGATGAACGGGGTGCTCGGCATGCTCGAGGTGCTGCTGCACAGCCCGCTGACCGCCGCGCAGGCCGAGATGGTGCGCACCGCGAGCAAATCGGGGCGCATGCTGCTTGGCATCATCGACGACATCCTCGATCTGTCGAAGGTGGAGGCGGGGCGCATGGAGATCGAGCAGGTGCAAGTCGATCTCGTGGAGTTGATCGAAGACCTGGCTGCCTCGATGCTGCCCACTGCAGTTCAGCATGGCGTCGACCTCGACGTCTTCGTCGAGCCGCAGGTGCCGCTGCAGGTCCGCACCGATCCGCTGCGGCTGCGGCAGATCCTGTACAACCTGGCCGGCAATGCGATCAAGTTTTCGGGTTGCCGCTCGAACCGGATCGGTCGCGTCCAACTGCGCGCGCACAGCACCCGGCAGACGCCGCCGATGCTGGTGATCGAGGTGGTCGACAACGGCATCGGCATCGCCCCGGAGCGCCTGGAGCGGCTGTTCGACCCCTACATGCAGGCCGATGCGTCGATCACGCGCCGCTTCGGCGGCAGCGGGCTGGGCCTGGCCGTGTGCAAGCGCCTGGCCGATCTGATGGACGGCGCCATCAGCGTGACCAGCACGATCGGTGAGGGGTCCATCTTCAGGCTGGAGCTTCCGCTGCAAGCCGTGGAATCAGCCGCCGGTGTTCAGGCGGCGCCGCTGCAGGGGCTGGACTGCGTCGTCGCGCGCAGCGATGGGTTCGACACCGACGCGATCTGCCGCTACCTCGAGCACGCCGGCGCGCGGGTCCGGCATGACGACGCCGCCGGCAGTTCGGCTGCGCCGACGCCGGACAGATCAGTGGTCGAGATCCGCTGTCTCGGCCGCGACCCGGTCGAGATCACGCCGCCGTCGCCGGCTTCGCGGCCGCAGGTCCTGATCACGCGCGGCCTGCCCCGAGGGGATTCGGGCGGGTCGCCCTCCTGCGTGATCCTGGACGGCAATGCGCTGCGCCGCAGCACGCTGTACGCAGCCGTCGGTGCGGCGGCGAATCACGGCCCGGCGCCACCCGAAACAGTCGATGCGCTGACCCTGCCCATGCCCCTGTCGCAGGACGCGTGCATCCTGGTGGTCGAGGACGACGAGATCAACCAGCGCGTCGTGCAGCTGCAGCTGGACCTGCTGGGCGCGCGTTCGGTGCTCGCACGCAACGGCATGGAGGCATTGCAGCGCTGGCAGAACGGCGGGATCGACCTGTTGCTCAGCGATCTGCAGATGCCCAAGATGAGCGGCTACGAACTCGCCCGGGCGGTCCGGTCCCGGGAGCGCGAGCTGGCGCTGCCGCGGCTGCCGATCGTGATCCTCAGCGCCAACGCACTGCGCGGCGAAGAGCGGCACGCCTACGACAGCGGGGTGGACGACTACCTCACGAAACCGGTGCAACTGGCGCAGCTGCGTGCGGTCCTGCAGCGCTGGCTCCCGGGACGCGGGGCTGCCGCAGCAGCGAGCGGCGTCGCGCCGGCGCCAGGCGCGGGCGGCGAGCAATCGCTGCCCACGATCGATCTGTCGCGGCTCGCGCGCTCGATCGGCACCACCGACCCCGAGCACACGCACAGCATGCTCGACCTGTTCGCGAAGACCGCACTGCGCCAGCGCAGCGAGATCGTCGTTGCGGCCGCGGCCGGCCAGACGACAGTCGTCGGCGCAACCGCGCACAAGCTGATGTCGTCGTCGCGCACGATCGGCGCGAGCGCGCTGGGTGAGCTGTGCGCAGGGCTCGAGCAGGCGGGGCACGCCGGCGATCTGGATGGGGTTCGAGCACGCATCGCCGCGTTCGAGGACGAATGGGCAAGGGTCAGCGCCCAGCTGCAGGCGCTGCTGGCCGCGTGGACTGAGCAAAGGACGGCCATGTGAAAGCGCTGTTGATTGAAGACGACCCGTTCGCCCTCGAGGTGCTGGCTCAGCAACTGGAGCGATCTGGCAACGACGACCCCGAGCGCTACACCGACGCCGAGACGGCGCTGGCCAGGCTGAGCGGCAACGCAGGTGCATACGAGCTGCTGTTCATCGACCTGAACCTGCCCGGCATGGACGGCGTGGAGCTGCTGCGCCACGTGGCCCGGCTGGAGGGGTTCCACGGCAGCCTGGTGCTGATCAGCGGTGCCGACGAGCGCATCCTGGAGGCCGCCGAGCGGCTCGCCCGCGCGCACCGGCTGCAGGTGCTGGGAGCGCTGCGCAAGCCCTTCGACGCCGCCCGGCTCGCGCATCTGCTCGAGCAGGCCCGCCCCGCACGCCCGGCCTCGGCGGCGACCACGCCGAGCCGCCACGACGCCGAGGAGCTGCGCGCGGCGATCGCCGGCGACGAGCTGGTCAACGACTATCAGCCGCAGGTGCTACTGCGCACGCTTCAGGTTGTCGGCGTCGAGGCACTGGTGCGCTG
The DNA here is from genome assembly GCA_964550885.1 of uncultured Rubrivivax sp. GTDB lineage: Bacteria > Pseudomonadota > Gammaproteobacteria > Burkholderiales > Burkholderiaceae_C > Rubrivivax. The sequence continues at coordinate 5,354 of CAZKCJ010000077.1, forward strand.
GCAGCATCCGCGCGAGGGCCTGCTCGGGCCCGACCGCTTCGTCGCCGAGGCGCACGCACACGGCCTCGGCGACGAGCTGGCGCGCTGGGTGCTGCGCACCGCGCTGCGCGATGCGCGGCGCTGGCGCGACGCCGGGCTCGCGCTGCGCCTGTCGGTCAACGTGTCGATGGACAACCTGGCGCAGCTGGACTATCCGGACGAAGTGGCGGCGGCGGTGGCCGCGGCCGGCATCGCCGGCTCGCAGCTGGTGCTGGAGATCACCGAGAGCCAGCTGGCGCTCGATCAGCTCGCGCTGCTGGACATCGCCACGCGCCTGCGACTCAAGGGGGTCGGCCTGTCGATCGACGACTTCGGCACCGGCTACTCGTCGCTGGAGCAACTGCGTGACGTGCCCTTCGACGAGCTGAAGCTGGATCGCGGCTTCGTGCGCGGCGTCGCCACCAGCGCGCCGCTGCGCGCGATCGCCGGCGCCAGCCTCGACCTGGCGCGTCGCCTGGGGCTGCAGTCGGTCGCCGAAGGCGTGGAGGACCGCTCGGACTGGGACAGCCTGCTCGCGCTGGGCTGCGACTGCGCGCAGGGCTACTTCATCGGCCGGCCGATGCGCGCCGAGCAGCTGGGCGACTGGATCCAGGCCTGGCAGGCGCGCCGCGACGAACTCGCACCGAGGGGGTCATGAGCGACCCGGCCGTGCGCATCCTGGTGGCGACCGACATCGTCGCCGATGGCCAACTGGTGCGGCGGCTGCTGGCCGACGAGTTCAACGCGATCTCGCTGTCGACCGTTCCCGATCGCAGCGTGCAGGACTTCGAGGAGATCCGGCCCGACGTGCTGGTGCTCGCGTTCAACTCGCTGGAGAAGGCCGAGCGCTACTACCTCGGCCTGTACCGGCTCAGCGAGCTGATCCACGCGCTGCCGCACCGCACGGTGATCTTGTGCACCAAGGACGACGTGCGCCGCGTCTACGAGCTGTGCAAGAAGGAGTACTTCGACGACTACATCCTGTTCTGGCCGATGGCGCACGACGCGCCGCGGCTGCCGATGACGGTCCTGCACGCGGTGCGGCAGGTGGAGGCGCAGCGCGCGCAGCAGGCCGGGCCGCACGAGTTCGCGGTGCAGGCGCGGCGCATCGCCGAGCTGGAAGCGCAGCTCGCGCAATCCACGGTGCGCGGCGTGCAGCGGGTCGACCGCGCCAGCCGCTCGCTGCGCCAGGTCGGGCGCGACATCGGCGACGCGCTCGACGGCTTCACGCGCCGGCTGCGCGAAGGCGAGCTGCTGGGCCTGGTGCAGGCCGCCGATCACCAGGGCCTCGAGCGCGAGCTGGTGCGGCTGCAGCGCGAGCAGATCGAGCCGCGGCTGCGGCAGGCGGTGGACACGGTGCAGCCGGTGCGGCAGTGGGTGGGTTCGCTGCAGGAGGAGCTGGCGCCGCAGCTCGAGTCGGCGCGCGCCCTGGGCACGCTGGCCGACAAGGTGCGGCCGGTGATCCTGGTGGTCGAGGACGACGAGCTGCAGGTGCAGGCGATTGCCCGGATCCTGAGCGACGCCGGCATGGAGCCGCTGGCTGCGGCCAGCGGCTCGGCTGCCCTGGGGGCGCTGCGCAAGCACCGCCCCGACCTGGTGCTGATGGACCTCGAGCTGCCCGACATCGACGGCATCGAGGTCACGCGTCGCATGAAGGCGGCCGAGGCCTTCGCCGCGATCCCGGTGATCATGCTCACCGGGCACAGCGCCCGCGAGCGGGTGGTGGACAGCCGGCGCGCCGGCGCGGTCGACTTCGTCGTCAAGCCCTTCGACCGCGACACCATGCTGGGCAAGGTGCGGCGGCTGCTGGCCGGGGGCTGAACTCCCGCACGCAGCCGGTGCCGGTGCCGCACGGGCGATGTGTCGAGCCCGCCGCAGCACCCGGTCGCACGGCCTGCGGCGCCTGGCGCTGCCCGCGTCAAGTCGCGCCTCGCCGTCCTGCTGAAGACCAGCCGGTCGCAGGTGGACCGGCTGCTCGACCCGAACCGCGACGTGACGCTCTGGACCCTGCAGCGTGCCGCAGCCCTGGTCGGCCGCAAGGTCCAGATCGAGTTGGTGTGACGCCCGCCGGTCGCCCTGCGGGACGAGCCGCAGCGCGAGCGAGAAGCGCGAAGCCGCGTGATCGGCCGCGTCGATCGCGCGGCAAGGTCGCGGGTGATCGCCGCGGTGCACGCCGCGAATGCGCTGCGCGAAGGTTGGGGGTGCGAGCGCGCGCGGTGGAGCGAAGGCGCAGCGGCAGAGTTCAGCGGGCGGCGCGCCGCAGACCGCGCCCGCGGGTGGCGGCTGGTCACGCGGCGCACGAACTGCGCGGGTGCGGCCGGCAGTGCGCGCCGCCGGCATCTGCCGGCCGCGTTCACGTGCGCGCGCGGCCGAGCGACCGCGTAGTCTGGTAGGCCGTACAGGACTCGAACCTGTGACCAAAGGATTATGAGTCCTCTGCTCTTACCGACTGAGCTAACGGCCCCCTGCAGTCGCGCCGCGATTCTGCCCCGGCGCGCCGGCGGGCGGCGCGCTCAGCGGCTGCTCAGCGCGTTGCCGACCAGCCGCGCGGTGATGTCGACGATCTGGATCATCCGCTCGTAGGGCATGCGGGTCGGGCCGATCACGCCGAGCGTGCCGACGAGCTCGCCGTCGACCTCGTAGGGCGCGGTCACCACCGACAGCGACTCGAAGGGCACGACCTGGCTCTCGCCGCCGATGTAGATGCGCACGCCCTCGGCGCGGTTGCTCACGTCCAGCAGCCGCATCAGCTCGGTCTTGCGCTCGAACAGGTCGAACAGCCGCCGCAGCGCGTCCATGTCGTGGCCGAGCGCGGGCACGTCCAGCAGCTTGCGCTCGCCGCTGAGCACGACCTGGTCGGCGCCGGCGGCCAGGGCGTCGCTGCCGGCCTGCACCGCCGCCTGCATCAGCGCGGCGATCTCGCTGCGCAGCGCCTCGACCTCGCCGTGCAGCCGCGCGCGCATCTCGTCGATGCCCAGCCCCGCGTAGTGCAGGTTCAGGTAGTTGGTCGCCTCGACCAGCTCGGCCTGGCTGTAGTCGCGCGCGGTGTAGATCACGCGGTTCTGCACGTCGCCGTCGGGCGCGACCAGGATCACCAGCACGCGCCGCTCGCCCAGCCGCAGGAACTCGATGTGCGCGAAGCTGTCGGCCGGGCGCGGCGCGCTGACCACGCCGACGAAGTTCGACAGGCTCGACAGCAGCTGCGCGGCCTGCGCGATCACGCGTTGCGGCTGGTCGCGGTGCAGCTGCTCGCGCGCCACCGCGACGTCGCCGGCGACCCGGTCCATGTCCAGCGGCTGCACCGTCAGCATGGTGTCGACGAACAGGCGATAGCCGCGCGCGGTGGGTATCCGGCCGGCCGAGGTGTGCGGGCTGGCGATCAGGCCCATGTCCTCGAGGTCGGCCATCACGTTGCGGATCGTCGCCGGCGACAGCTCCAGCCCCGACGCCCGCGACAGCGTGCGCGAGCCCACCGGCTGGCCGTCGGCGATGTGGCGCTCGACCAGGGCCTTCAGCAGCGTACGCGCGCGCTCGTCCAGCATGGCCGGACCATTCTACGAAGGCCCCGGCGGCGCGGCTGGCCGCGCGGGCCCTGTGGTCTAATGATCCGCATGCCGACGCGCTTCCGTCACGCTGCCGTGGTGGGCAAGTACCAGGCCCGCGGCATCCGCCCGATCCTCGAGGAGATCGCGCACTTCCTGGTCGACCTGGGGCTGGAGGTGTCGTTCGAGGCCGACACCGCGCGCAACATCGGCGTCTCGGACTACGGCGCGCTGACCCCGGCCGAGATGGGCCGGCAGTGCGACCTGGCGGTGGTGGTCGGCGGCGACGGCACGATGCTCGGGATCGCGCGCGAGCTGGCGCGCCACGACCTGCCGCTGGTGGGCATCAACCAGGGGCGGCTGGGCTTCATCACCGACGTGCCGATCGGCCACTACCGCGAGGCGCTGGCGCCGATGGTCGCCGGCGACTACGAGGAGGAGCAGCGCGCGATGCTCGCCGGCGAGGTCTGGCGCGACGGGCAGCGCATCTACGAGGCGCTGTCGATGAACGAGGTGGTGGTCTCGCGCGGCGCCACCGCCAGCATGATCGAGCTGCGCATCGAGGTCGGCGACGAGTTCGTCGCCAACCTGCGCGCCGACGGCCTGATCGTCGCGTCGCCCACCGGCTCGACCGCCTACGCGCTGTCGGCCGGCGGGCCGATCCTGCACCCGGGCATCGCCGGGCTGCTGCTGGTGCCGATCGCGTCGCACACGCTGTCGAACCGGCCGATCGTGCTGCCCGACGCGGCCGAGATCCGCGTCGGCGTGGTCGCCGGCCGCGACGCGTCGGCCAACTTCGACATGCAGCGGCTGGCCAGCCTGCTGCACGGCGACCAGGTGCGGGTGCGGCGCTCGGCGCAGCGGGTGCGCTTCCTGCACCCGCGCGGCTGGAGCTACTACGCGACGCTGCGGCGCAAGCTGCGCTGGCACGAGGACGTCGGCTAGGTCGGGGCCACCGCGATGCTGCGCCGCCTGGCCCTGCGCGAGTTCGCGCTGGTCGAGCAGCTGGAGCTGGACTTCGACGCCGGCTTCAGCGTGCTCACCGGCGAGACCGGCGCCGGCAAGTCGATCCTGATCGACGCGCTGCAGCTGGCGCTGGGCGCGCGCGGCGACGCGGCGCTGGTGCGCGAGGGCGCGGCGCGCGCCGAGGTCGGCGCCGAGTTCGACGCGCCGCCGGCGCTGCGCGCCTGGCTCGAGCAGGGCGGCTTCGAGCCCGACGACTGCGGCCGGCTGCTGCTGCGGCGCACGCTCGACGCGCAGGGCCGCAGCCGCGCGTGGATCAACGGCAGCGCCGCCACCGTCGCGCAGCTGCGCGAGGCCGCCGATGCGCTGGTCGACATCCATGGCCAGCACGCGTGGCAGAGCCTGACGCGGCCGGCCGCGGTGCGCGCGCTGCTCGATGCGCAGGCCGGCGTCGACGTGGCCGGCCTGGCCGCGCACTGGCAGGCCTGGCGCGCGGCGCGCGCCGCGCTCGAGCAGGCGCGCGCCCGCGGCGACGCGCTGCTGCGCGAGCGCGAGCGGCTGGCCTGGCAGATCGGCGAGCTCGAGCGGCTCGCGCCCGGCGCCGACGAGTGGCCGCAGCTCGAGGCCGAGCACCGGCGGCTCGCGCACGCGCAGGCGCTGATCGACGGCATGCGCGCGGCCCTCGACGCGATCGACGCC
>CAZKCJ010000078.1:0-10549 GCA_964550885.1 uncultured Rubrivivax sp.
GTCGCCGCGGCGCTGCCCGAGCCGGCCGCGCAGCTGCAGCGCGAGCTCGCGCAGCTGCAGGCTGCGCTGCGTCTCGCCGTCCTGCACCAGCCGCGCGAGGCTCAGCTCGCCGTGCTCGACTCGCCACTCGTGGTAGCGGCCGCTGAACGCCAGCGTCAGCTCCAGCAGCTCGGCCTGCCCGGCGCCGCGCACCGGACCACCCGGCTGGCCGACGCGGACTGCCGCCGCCTGCAGCCGCGCGTCGAGCTCGGCGAGGCCGAAGCCTTCGCCGCGCAGCTGCAGCTGCACCCGATCCAGCTGCAGGCGCGGCACCGCGCTGGCCGCAGCGCCCGGCGACGCCGGCGTCGCCGCCGACAGTCGCAGCCCGGCCTGCAGCTCCAGCGCTGCGGCCAGCGGCGGCTGCTGCAGCTCGGCGCGCGCCTGCAGCCGCAGCGGCGCGCTCACCTCGGGTGCGAACCCGCCCAGGTCGAGCTGGGCGACCACCAGCCGGCCGTGCACGCCGGTGAAGTCGTCGGCGAGCTCCAGCTGCAGGTCGCGCAGCTCGAGTTCGTCGATCTGCGGTGCCGGCGCCGATCCGCCCGCGCCGCGGCCGGCGAAGCGTTCGAGCAGGTCGTCGGCGTTGCTGCGCCCGGCGGCGTCACGCTGCAGCCGCAGCTGCAGCCCCTGCGCGGCGATCCGGTCGATCTCGATGCGGCGCTGGCGCAGCAGCGGCACCAGCCGCAGCGCGAGCTCGGCGCGCTCGACCGCGGCAAAGCGCTGCTGCGGCTGCCCGACCTGCGACAGGCTGACCCGCTCCACGCTGACCGCGACCCGCGGCAGCAGCTGCAGCTCCACCTCTCCGTCGAAGACCAGCTCGCGGCCAAGCTGCGTGCGCGTCCAGTCGGCGGCCACGCGCTTGAAGCGCTCGACGTCGAAGCTCGCGCTCAGCCACCAGCCGAGCAGCGCCAGCAGCAGCAGCAGCCCCGCCAGCAGCGCGATCGCCAGCCGCCAGCCCCGCGGCAGCGATCGGGGCCAGGCCGCGCCCGACGCCTGCTGGCGCGATTGCATCGCTAGGCCCGCGCCGCAGTCGGCGCGGCTCAGGCGCAGGTCGAGCGCAGCCGGCGCAGCGCCTCGTTCGACGCCGGCAGGTTCGCCGGGTCCTCTTCGAGGAAGTAGCGCCGCCCCGGCGGCAGCTCGCTGCTGCCCGCCGGCGGCCAGCCGCGCACCGGCACGACCTCGGGCACCAGGGTCGCGGCGTCGATCCGCCGCTGGTCCAGGTCGCGCTGGCACACCAGCAGCACCCCGCCCGAGGCCAGCACCCGGTCGCGCAGCCGCGCCTGCGACGCCGGGGCGTTGCGCCGCAGCGCGGCCGCCTCGCTCGGCAGCGTCAGCAGGAAGAAGCGCCGGCCGCCGGCGTTGTTCGCCAGCGCGCGCTCGGCCGCGACCCGGAAGCTGAAGCCTTCACCGGCGATGTACAGGCCGCCGTCATTGGCCTGCGCCGTGGCGGCGCAGGCCAGGGTTGCCGCGATCACGGCGAGGCCGCAGCGCCAGGCGGCGGCTCGATGGGTCGGTCTCATGCGTGGGCTCGGGTTGGTGCCAGCGACGCGGCGGCGGCCCGATGCTACGGTCTGCGCCGCGCCGATCGTGCCACCGCTCGCGCCACCCGCGCCCGCGGCGCGTGATGCCGATCACCCGCGGCGGCGTCGGCTGCACGCGCAGCAGCCGTGGCGCCGGCCTGCCCGCGGGTGCGCGCGGCCCGACGGCGCCGCGGCATTGCACCGACTGCGCGAGCGCGCGGGCAGTGCCGGCGCCCGGCCCGGCCCGCCGTGCGCGCAGCACCGGGGCGACGCGCGCGGCGCAGCCCGACCCACGCGCCGGCAGGGGTACAGGTCGGGGCTGACGGGGCTCAGCTGCCCGCAGCGGCGCGCCGCGCCAGGCCCTGCAGCGCCAGCGCGTAGCCGTCGATGCCGAAGCCGACGACGATTCCCGCCGCCACCGGCGACAGCCACGAGTGCTGGCGGAAGGGCTCGCGCGCGTGCACGTTGCTGATGTGCACCTCGACCACCGGCACCCCGGCGCCCTTGACCGCGTCGTGCAGCGCGATGCTGGTGTGGGTGTAGGCGCCGGCGTTGAGCACGACGCCGAGCAGCGTGCCGGCGCGAAACGCGGTGCCGGCCTCGTGGATCCAGTCGATCAGCACGCCCTCGTGGTTGCTCTGGCGCAAGTCGACCGCGACCCCGAGCGTGCGGCCGGTGGCCTCGCACAGCGCGCGCACGTCGTCGAGCGTGTGCGCGCCGTAGACCGCCGGTTCGCGCGTGCCCAGCAGGTTCAGGTTGGGGCCGTTGAGGACGAGGATCGTGGGCATGGCGGCGGCAGGGCGTTGCGGGGCGGCCGCAGTATCGCCGCTGTCAGCCCCTGTTGGTTTCACGTCAACACGGGGTCAGCCCCTGCGCCGAACATCCGCGGCGTGCGGCCCGGACCGTGGCCGCGGGGTTCAGCCGTTCGAGGAGACAGCATGCAGGACGATCTCACCCGGCGCATCGCCGGCCACCCGAAGTACCAGGAGCTCAAGGCCAGCCGCTCGCGCTTCGGCTGGCAGCTGACGATCGCGATGCTGGTCGTCTACTACGGCTTCATCCTGCTGATCGCCTTCGACAAGGAGCTGCTGGCCACCCGCATTGGCCAGGGCGTGACCACCTGGGGCATGCCGATCGGCCTGGCGGTGATCGTGTTCACGATCGCGATCACCGCCATCTACGTGCGCCGCGCGAACCGCGAGTTCGACGCGATGTCCGACGAGATCAACCGGGCGGTGCTCAAGTGAGCCGGCCCGCCCCAACGGAGACTTCGATGAAGCGACTGATCAAGCCGGCCCTCGCGCTGGGCGCGCTGCTGGCCGCAGGCACGGCGCTGGCCGCCGGCGGCGACCTCGGCCAGGCCCAGAAGCAGGCCACCAACTGGACCGCGATCTCGATGTTCGCGATCTTCGTGGTCTTCACCCTGTTCATCACCAAGTGGGCGGCGGCGCGCACCAAGAGCGCGGCCGACTTCTACACCGCCGGCGGCGGCATCACCGGCTTCCAGAACGGCCTGGCGATCGCCGGCGACTACATGTCGGCGGCGTCGTTCCTCGGCATCTCGGCGGCGGTGATGGCCTCGGGCTTCGACGGGCTGATCTACTCGATCGGCTTCCTGGTCGGCTGGCCGGTGGTCACCTTCCTGCTGGCCGAGCGGCTGCGCAACCTGGGCAAGTTCACCTTCGCCGACGTCGCCGCGTTCCGCTTCGCGCAGACACCGGTGCGCATCTTCGCGGCCAGCGGCACGCTGGTGGTGGTGGCCTTCTACCTGATCGCGCAGATGGTCGGCGCCGGCCAGCTGATCAAGCTGCTGTTCGGGCTGGACTACCTCTACGCGGTGATCATCGTCGGCGTGCTGATGATCATCTACGTGCTCTTCGGCGGCATGACCGCGACCACCTGGGTGCAGATCATCAAGGCGATCATGCTGCTGGGCGGCGCGACCTTCATGGCCTTCATGGTGATGCTGCAGTTCGGCTTCAGCCCCGAGGCGATGTTCGCCAAGTCGGTGCAGATCAAGACCGACCTGGCGATGCAGGGCGGCAAGACCGCCGAGGAGGCGGCCAAGCTCGGCTTCTCGATCATGGGCCCGGGCGGCTTCATCAAGGATCCGATCAGCGCGATCAGCTTCGGCATGGCGCTGATGTTCGGCACCGCCGGGCTGCCGCACATCCTGATGCGCTTCTTCACCGTGCCCAACGCGAAGGAAGCGCGCAAGTCGGTGCTGTGGGCGACCACCTGGATCGGCTACTTCTACATCCTGACCTTCATCATCGGCTTCGGCGCGATCGTCTACGTGCTGACCAATCCGGAGTTTCTCGACGCTGCCGGCGGCCTGATCGGCGGCAACAACATGGCGGCGGTGCACCTGGCCGATGCGGTCGGCGGCAACGTGTTCCTCGGCTTCATCTCGGCGGTGGCCTTCGCGACGATCCTCGCGGTGGTCGCCGGCCTGACGGTGTCGGGCGCGTCAGCGGTGTCGCACGACCTGTACAGCACGGTGATCAAGGGCGGCAAGGCCGACAGCAAGAGCGAGCTGACGGTCACCCGCATCACCACCGTGTGCCTGGGCATCATCGCGGTCATCCTGGGCATTGCCTTCGAGAAGCAGAACATCGCGTTCATGGTCAGCCTGGCCTTCGCGATCGCGGCGTCGGCCAACTTCCCGGTGCTCTTGATGAGCGTGCTGTGGAAGGGCTGCACCACCCGCGGCGCGGTGATCGGCGGCTTCCTCGGGCTGATCAGCTCGGTGGTGCTGACGGTGGTGTCGCCGGCGGTGTGGGAGGCCACGCTCGGCAACCCGAAGGGCTCGGCCTGGTTCCCGTACTCGTCGCCGGCGCTGTTCTCGATGACCATCGGCTTCGTCGGCATCTGGCTGTTCTCGATCCTCGACGGCAGCCAGCGCGCCGCGAAGGACAAGGCCGGCTTCCTCGCGCAGCAGGTGCGCAGCGAGACCGGCATCGGCGCGGCCGGCGCGTCGGGCCATTGAGCCGCCGCCGCGGCCCCGGCGCGCCGGGGCCGCGGACGCAGATCCTCCCGTGGCACCGCGAAGCTTCGCCGCTGCCACCCCCGCAGGGACTGCGGCGCCTTCCAGGCCCGCGGTCCCTGCGGCTTTGCCGCCCGCGCAGGCCATGGACTTCGACTTCGGCGTCGCCCCCTTCGACCGGCTGAACGCCGCGCAGCAGGCGCTGGTGCGCGCAACCGCCGAGCAGGTCGCGCTCGAGCCCGGCGACCCGCTGCTGACGCCGGAGATGGAGCCGACCCACGCGTTCCTGATCGTGCAGGGGCGGGTGCGGCGCGAGGCGGCGACGCTGCCCGAGGCCGTCTTCGGCCCGGGCGAGCTGCTGGGCGCGCGCGCGGTGCTGGCGCAGCGCGCGAGCAGCGTGGCGGTCGCGCTCGACGCGGTCGCCGGCTGGCGGATCCCGCGCGCGACGCTGCAGTCGCTGCTGGCGGCCAACCCGGCCTTCGGCGCGGCGCTGTTCGCCGACATCGCGCGCCGGCTGTCGCAGCAGGAGGCGCGCGGCGAGCAGCGCGAGTTCCTGTCGCTGATGATGGCGCGGGTGCGCGACGCCTACCTGCGCCAGCCCTTCTACGTGGACGGCGCGCTCGATCTGGTCAGCGCCTGCGCGGCGATGGCCGCAGCCGGTCAGAGCAACGCGTTGGTGCGCGACGGTGCGCGCCTGGGCATCTTCACCACCACCGACCTGCGCGACGCGCTGCTGCTGCGCGATCGCGAAGGCTCGCTGCGGCGGCCGGAGCAGGTCGCGGTGCGCGAGGTCGCCCGCTTCGAGCTGATCAGCGTGGCCGCCGACGCCGAGCTGTTCGAGGCGCTGCTGCTGATGCTGCGCCACCGCGTGCACCGGGTGCTGGTGCGCGACGGCGACGCGGTCGTCGGCCTGCTCAGCCAGCTCGACCTGATGGGCTTCGTGTCCAACCACTCGCACCTGATCGCGCTGCAGGCCGAGCAGGCGCGCTCGCTGGCCGAGCTGAAGGCGGTCGCGCAGCAGCTGGCCGGGCTGGTCGAGCTGCTGCACGGCGGCGGCGTCAAGGTCGAGGTGGTCAGCGCGATGGTGCGGGTACTCAACGCGCAGGTGGTGGCCAAGGTCTGGGCCTTCGTCGCGCCGCCCGAGCTGGTCGCCAACAGCTGCCTGCTGGTGATGGGCAGCGAGGGCCGCGGCGAGCAGATCCTGAAGACCGACCAGGACAACGCGCTGATCGTGCGCGACGGCTTCACCTGCGCCGGGCTGGAGGCGGCGGCGCAGGCCTTCAACGCCGCGCTGATCGACTTCGGCTGGCCGCGTTGCCCGGGCGACATCATGCTGACCAACCCGCAGTGGCGGCTGCCGCTGGCGGCGTTTCGCGAGCGCATCCGCGGCTGGGTCTACGGCAGCGACGCCGACGGCCCGATGCACTTGGCGATCTTCATCGACGCCGCCGCGGTCGCCGGCGACGCCGCGCTGCTCGAGCAGGCGCGGCGCTACGCGTTCGAGATCCTGCCCGGCAACGACGCCTTCCTCGCGCGCTTCGCGGCCGCCGCCGACCAGTTCGAGGAGCCCGCGGTCGGCTGGTGGGCGCGGCTGACCGCACCGCGCGCGCGCGAAGACGCGCCGCTGGACCTGAAGAAGCTCGGCACCTTCCCGATCGTGCACGGCGTGCGCGCGCTGGCGCTGCAGGCGCAGGTCAGCGCGACCGGCACGGTAGAGCGGCTGCGGCTGCTGGTCGAGCGCGGCCGGATCGACGCCGACCTGGCGCGCGACCTGGCCGAGACGCTGCACTTCCTGATGGGCCTGAAGCTGAAGAACAACCTCGCGCAGCACCAGCTCGGCCAGCCGGCCGACCACCTGGTGCGCATGGCCAGCCTGAGCACGCTCGAGCGCGACCGGCTGAACGACGCGCTCGGCATCGTCCGGCGCTTCCGCCAGGTCCTGCGCGAGCGCTTCCGCCTCGACGCGGTCTGAGCTCGCCGCCGCCCGCGCCGGCCGCGAGCGCCGCCGCCACGTCAGAGCCCGGTCAGCCCTGCGGCCAGAATGCGGCCCGGCGGACCCGGCCGGCGCCGGGCCCGCGACCACCGGAGGCGAGCGCGATGTTCGAAGGCCTGCGCGCCCAGCGGCTGCTGGCCCTGTTCCTGGCCGGCCTGTGCCTGTTCAACTTCCCGCTGCTGGCGCTGTGGGACCGTGAGTTGCTGGTCTTCGGCGTGCCGCTGTTCCCGGCGGCGCTGTTCGGCACCTGGGCGCTGCTGATCGCGCTGCTGGCGCTGATCCTCGAAGGGCGCGACGCCTGATGCTGGACGCGCCGCTGGTCATCGGCGTGGGCTTCGCCTACCTGGCGCTGCTGTTCGCGGTGGCCAGCTACGCCGACCGCCGCGCGGCGCTGGGCCGCTCGGTGATCGGCAACCCGTGGGTCTACGCGCTGTCGATGGCGGTGTACTGCAGCGCCTGGACCTACTTCGGCAGCGTCGGCCGCGCCGCCACCGGCGGCGTGTGGTTCCTGCCGATCTACCTGGGGCCGATGCTGGTGATGATCCTGGCGTGGATGGTGGTGCGCAAGATGATCCGGATCGCGCGCGCGTACCGGATCACCTCGATCGCCGACTTCATCGCCAGCCGCTACGGCAAGAGCCCGGCGCTGGCCGGGCTGGTCACGCTGATCACCGTGGTCGGGCTGGTGCCGTACATCGCGCTGCAGCTCAAGGGGGTCGCGGTCGCCTACGCGCTGATGACCGCCGGCGCCGGCGCGCCGCCGGCGCCCGGCGGCGGCTGGTGGCGCGACAGCACGCTGTACGTGGCGCTGGTGCTGGCCGGCTTCACGATCGTGTTCGGCGCGCGCCACCTGGACAGCGCCGAGCGCTACGAGGGCATGGTCGCGGCGATCGCGTTCGAGTCGCTGGTCAAGCTGCTGGCCTTCCTGATCGCCGGCGTCTTCGTGACCTGGGGCATGTTCGACGGCATGGCCGAGCTGTTCGCGCGCGCCGCCGCGGTGCCGGCGCTGGCGCAGCTGCTGACCCTGGACCAGGGCCAGGGCTTCGCCTATCCGCAGTGGTTTGCGATGACCCTGCTCGCCGGCTTCAGCGTGATCCTGCTGCCGCGGCAGTTCCAGGTGATGGTGGTCGAGAACGTCGACGAGGCGCACCTGAAGCGCGCCGCCTGGGTGTTCCCGCTGTACCTGCTGCTGATCAACCTGTTCGTGCTGCCGATCGCGCTGGCCGGGCTGCTGCTGTTCGGCCGCGAGGCCAACGCCGAGGGCTTCGTGCTGACGCTGCCGCTGGCCGCCGGGCAGCAAGGCCTGGCGCTGCTGGCCTTCGTCGGCGGACTGTCGGCGGCCACCGGGATGGTGATCGTCGAGGCGATCGCGGTGTCGACGATGGTCTGCAACGACCTGGTGATGCCGCTGCTGCTGCGCACCCGGCGCTTCCGCGCGGTGCAGGCCAGCAGCGGCGGCGACCTGGGCGGCTTCCTGCTGGCGATCCGGCGCAGCGCGATCGTCGCGATCCTGCTGCTGGGCTACCTGTACTACCGGCTGGCCGGCGACGCCTACGCGCTGGTGGGCATCGGGCTGATCAGCTTCGCCGCGGTCGCGCAGTTCGCGCCGGCGCTGCTGGGCGGCATGTACTGGCGCGGCGGCAGCCGCGCCGGCGCGATGGCCGGGCTGCTCGCCGGCTTCGCGCTGTGGCTGTACACGCTGCTGCTGCCGTCGTTCGCGAAGTCGGGCTGGCTCGGGCCCGACTTCCTCGAGCACGGCGCCTTCGGCCTGGAGCTGCTGCGCCCGGAGCAGCTGTTCGGGCTGCAGGGGCTGGACTACCTGACGCACTCGCTGTTCTGGAGCCTGCTGGCCAACGTCGCGCTGTACGTCGGCGTGTCGCTGGCGCGCCCGCCGGCGGCGCGCGAGACCAGCCAGGCGCTGCTGTTCGTCGACGTGTTCAGCCGCACCGCCAGCGCGAGCCCGGTGTTCTGGCGCGGGCGCGCGCGCGTGGCCGACCTGCTGCCGCTGCTGGGCCGCTTCCTCGGGCTGGAGCGCGCGCGCGCGCTGTTCGACGAACACGCGCGCGAGCGCGGGCTGGGGTCGCGCGACGCGCTGCCGCCCGACGCACGGCTGGTGCAGTTCGTCGAGACCCAGCTCGCCGGCGCGATCGGCAGCGCGTCGGCGCGGGTGATGGTCGCTTCCACCGTCGAGGAGGAGGCGCTGGGGCTGGACGACGTGATGCGCATCCTCGACGAGGCCTCGCAACTGCGCGCCTACTCGCACGAGCTGGAGCGGGTGACCGACGAGCTCAAGCGCGCGAACGAGCAGCTGCACAGCCTCGACCGGCTGAAGGACGACTTCATGTCCTCGGTCACGCATGAGCTGCGCACGCCGCTGACCTCGATCCGCGCGCTGACCGAGCTGATGCGCGACGACCCCGAGATGCCGCCCGAGCAGCGGCAGGAGTTCCTGGACATCGTCGTCGCCGAGACCGAGCGGCTCAGCCGGCTGGTCAACCAGGTGCTGGACATGGCCAAGATCGAGTCGGGCAACGCCGAGTGGCGGCTCGAGCAGGTCGACCTGCGTGCGCTGGTCGAGCACGCCGCGCAGACCACGCGCGAGCTGTTCCGCGCGCACGCGGCCACGCTCGAGCTGGAGCTGCCGCCGCAGCTGCCGCCGCTGCGCGCCGACGCCGACCGGCTGACCCAGGTGCTGCGGAACCTGCTGAGCAACGCGGCCAAGTTCGTGCCAGCCGCAGGCGGCCGGGTGCAGCTGCGGCTGCAGCGGCTGCCGCAGGCGCTGCGGGTCGAGGTGCAGGACAACGGCCCGGGCGTGCCGCCCGCGCAGCGCGCGCTGATCTTCGAGAAGTTCCGCCAGGGCGGCGACGCGCTGAACCGGCCGCAGGGCACCGGCCTGGGCCTGCCGATCAGCCGCCGGATCGTCGAACACCTCGGCGGCCGCATGGGCCTGCGCGATGACAGCGCGCAAGGCGCGTGCTTCTGGTTCGAACTACCCTTGGACGCGCCCGCAGGCACGGGGGAGGAGCGATGAGTCACAGGATCCTGATCGCCGACGACGAGCCGAACATCGTGGTCTCGCTGAAGTACCTGCTCGAGCGCGCCGGCTACCAGGTGCTGGTCGCGCGCGACGGCCAGGAGGCGATCGACACGATCCGCCGCGAGCGCCCGGCGCTGGTGCTGCTGGACGTGATGATGCCGAAGAAGAGCGGCCACGACGTCTGCGCCGAGCTGCGCGCCGACGACGCGCTGCGCGACACGCTGGTGCTGATGCTCAGCGCCAAGGGCCGCGACACCGACATCGACAAGGGCCTGGGCGTGGGCGCCGATGCCTACGTGACCAAGCCCTTCTCGACCCGCGAGCTGGCCGCGCGCGTCGCCGAGCTGCTGGCCGGGCGGTGAAGGCCTTCGACCGGCGGCTGGCGGCGGCGCTGCTCGCGCCCGGACTGCTGCTGCTCGCCTTCGGCCTGGGCGGCGGCGGCGCGCTGTGGGCGACGCTCGAGCCGGCCGAGCGCGCGACGCTGCTGGGCGTGCTGCAGACCCGCGGCATGCTGCTGGTGGCGATCGGGCTGGGCCTGTGGGCGCTGGCGGCCGCGCTGGTGGCCAAGGCCTACCGGCGCCACGTGCTGGCGGCGGCGCAGCTGGCCGAGCAGGCGCAGGTGCGCGTGGACGGCGAGCCGAAGCAGCCGCTGGCCGCCGCCGACGGCTCGACCGCGCTGCAGGCGCTGGCCGGCAGCATCGACGCGCTGGTGCGCCAGCGCGGCGCGCTGCGCGACGAGATGGCCGCGCGCGTGGCCGAGGCCGCGCGCCACGTCGCCGACGAGCGCAACCGGCTGGCCGCGCTGATGGCCGAGCTGACCCAGGCGGTGGTGGTGTGCAACCTGGACGGCCGCATCCTGCTGTACAACGAGCGCGCGCGCGCGCAGTTCCGCGCGCTGTCGGCCGCGCCCGCGGTTGCCGCCGGCGCCGAGCTGATCGGGCTGGGCCGCTCGATCTACGGCGTGTTCGAGCGCCGGC
>CAZKCJ010000079.1:0-10521 GCA_964550885.1 uncultured Rubrivivax sp.
GGAGTTGGCCACCCCGTCGGCGGCCCCGTGTGCCAAGAAACGACGCGCGGAAGGCTGCTTGCGGCGAATCGACGAAAGCCTGCAACGGGCCGCAACCGGACGCCAGGGACTCTCTGGCTTCACCGCCACCGGCACCCAGACTCGCCCGCTGACATGCCGCTGCTCGAGATCCAGGGGCTAAAGACCCACTTCAAGACCGACGACGGCTGGGTGCACGCAGTCGACGGCGTGGACCTGCGCATCGACCGCGGCGAGACCGTCGGCCTGGTCGGCGAGTCGGGCTGCGGCAAGAGCGTCACCGCCCGGACGGTGCTGAAGCTGATCGACATGCCGCCGGGCCGGATCGTCGCCGGCCGGGTGCGGTGGAAGGGGCAGGACCTGGTCCCGCTGCCGACGCAGGCGATGCGCGCGATCCGCGCGAAGGAGATCGGCATCGTCTTCCAGGAGCCGATGACCAGCCTGAACCCGGTGTTCACAGTGGGCGAGCAGATCGCCGAGAGCCTGCGGCTGCACGAGGGCCTGTCGCGCCGTGCGGCGCGCGAGCGCGCAGTGCAGCTGCTGCAGCTGGTGCGCATCCCCGCGCCCGGGCTGCGCACGCGCGACTACCCGCATCAGTTCTCGGGCGGCATGCGCCAGCGCGTGATGATCGCGATCGCACTGGCCTGCCGGCCGCAGCTGCTGATAGCCGACCACCGCGCTCGACGTGACCATCCAGGCGCAGATCCTCGAGCTGCTGGCACAACTGAAGGACGAGCTCGGGATGGCGATGCTGCTGATCACGCACGCGATGGGCGTGGTCGCCGAAGTCGCGCAGCGCGTGGTGGTGATGTACGCCGGGCTGATCGTCGAGGAGGCGCCGGTGGCGGCGCTGTTCGCGCACCCGCGCCACCCGTACACCCAGGGGCTGATCCGCTCGATCCCGCGCATCGACCTCGACGCGGCCCGCAAGACGCGGCTCGAGGCGATCCCGGGCACCGTGCCGAGCCTGATCGACCCGCCCGCCGGCTGCCGCTTCGCGCCGCGCTGCCGGCACGTGACCCCGGCCTGCCTGCAGGCCACGCCGCCGCTGCGCGAAGCGGCGCGCGGCCACCGCGTGGCCTGCATCCTGGACCTGTAGCGTGAACCTCGCGCGCTGCTGCCCGGCACTCGCCCCGAAGCGCGCCGCGCGCACGGTGCTCGCATGACCGCGCCGCTGCTGCAGGTCCAGGGCCTGAGCAAGCAGTTCCCGGTGCGCGGCGGGCTGCTGCGGCGGGTGGTCGCGCAGCTGCGCGCGGTCGACGACCTCAGCTTCGAGCTGGCCGCCGGCGAGACGCTGGGGCTGGTCGGCGAATCGGGCTGCGGCAAGAGCACCACCGGGCGCTGCGTGCTGGGGCTGCTCGAGCCCAGCGCCGGGGTGGTGCGCTTCCAGGGCCGCGAGCTCGCCCGGCTGCACCCGCGCGAGCGACGCGCGCTCGCGCGCGACATGCAGATCGTGTTCCAGGACCCGTTCGCCAGCCTGAACCCGCGGCTGAGCGTCGGCGCGATCGTCGGCGAAGGCCTGGTGATCCATCGGCTCGCGCGCAGCCGGCACGAGCTGGCCGAGCGGGTCGCGCAGCTGCTGCGCACGGTCGGCCTGAGCCCCGACCACATGCGTCGCTACCCGCACGAGTTCTCGGGCGGCCAGCGCCAGCGCATCGGCATCGCACGCGCGCTCGCGGTCGAGCCCAAGCTGCTGGTCTGCGACGAGCCGGTGTCGGCGCTGGACGTGTCGATCCAGGCGCAGGTGATCAACCTGCTGGTCGAGCTGCGCGAGCGGCTGCAGCTGAGCTACCTGTTCATCGCGCACGACCTGAGCGTGGTCGAGCACGTGAGCCACCGGGTCGCGGTGATGTACCTGGGCCGGATCGTCGAGCTGGCGTCGGCGCGCGCGCTGTACGCGAGCCCGCGCCACCCGTACACCGAGGCGCTGCTGGCGGCGGTGCCGATCCCCGACCCGGCGCTGCGGCGGCGCCGGCTGGTGCTCGCCGGCGACGTGCCCAGCCCGCTGCACCCGCCCGCGGGCTGCGCGTTCCACCCGCGCTGCCCGCGGGCGCAGCCGCGCTGCCGGGTCGAGACGCCGCAGCTGCGCGAGCTGGCGCCGGCGCATCAGGCCGCCTGCCACTTCCCGAACTGAGCTGCGGGCGCCAGAATGCGCCGGCGGGCCGCGCCGGCCCGTATTCCACCCGCAGGAGACGACGATGATCAAGGCTGGGATCGACCAGGACGCGCTGATCGACATGTTTGCCGAAGCCTCGGCCAAGCAGGGCGAAAAGCTGCGCACGACGGTGGCCAACGCCACCTTGCAGGCGCTGCAGGGGCGCGAGCTGACGCTGAGCAACGTGCGCCAGGTGATCAAGGCGGTGACGCAGGCCGCGTCCGCCGGCGCGGCGAAGAACCAGGCGCCGGCGGTCGACGTCGAGGCGATGCTGCGCAAGGCGATCGACGGCATGGATGCCGCGCTGCTGAAGACGGTGGAGGCGCACCGGATGGCGCTGCAGAAGCTGCTCGACCAGGGCGCCAGCCTGCGCGAGACCCAGGTCAAGGCGGCGCTGGACGGCGTCGAGCAGATGGAGAACCTGCTGTTCAGCACCGTCGGCAAGGCGGTGCAGGGCACGGCCGCGCCGCTGCAGGGGCCGTGGAAGCAAGCGTTGGAGGCGATGAAGCTGGAGGGCACCGCCACCGGCGCCGGCGCCGCGCAGACGGTCGAGGACCTGCTCGCGCAGGCGCAGAGCGCGCTGCGCAAGAGCCGCGCCACCGGCGTGCGCGCGACCCAGGCGCTGGTCGACGGCTACGCGGCGATGGTCAGCGGCGTGCTGATCGGCATGAGCGAGGGCCTGGGCGGCAGCGCCGCGGCAACCCAGCCGGCTGCCGGCGCTTCGGCCGCGGTCAAGCAGAAGGCCGCGGCGCGGCGCCCGCGCGCCGGCTGAAGCAGCGGCAGCACCCGGCCGGCGCCGCCCCGGCCTGCTGCTCGCGCCGGCCCGCCTGCCCCAGCGGCGTGCACGCGCCGTACGGGCATCGGGTGCGCGGGCAGGCCGCAGCCGCCGCGCGGCCTACCAGTTCGGCGGCCGCTTCTCGATGAAGGCCTGCACGCCCTCCAGCGCCGCCGGGTCCATCATGTTGCAGGCCATCGTCGACTGCGCGTCGGCGTAGGCCGCCTCGATCCCGTGCTCCAGCTGCCGGTAGAACAGCGCCTTGCCGCGCGCGATCGACACCCGCGGCTTGGCAACGATCGCCGCCACCAGCTTCTCCAGCTCGGCGTCGAGCTGGTCCGGCTCGGCGACGCGGTTGACCAGGCCCTTGGCGCGGGCCTCGTCGGCCGACAGGAACTCGCCGGTGACCAGCATCTCGAACGCCGCCTTGCGCCCGAGGTTGCGGCTCAGCGCAACGCTCGGGGTCGAGCAGAACAGGCCGACGTTGATGCCGCTGACCGCGAAGCGCGCGTCGCGCGCGGCCACCGCCAGGTCGCACATCGCGACCAGCTGGCAGCCGGCGGCGGTGGCGATGCCGTGCACCCGCGCGATCACCGGCACCGGCAGCTTCTGCACCGCCATCATCACCCGCGCGCACTGGCCGAACAGCCGCTCGTAGTAGGCCTGCGACGGCGCCGCGCGCATCTCCTTCAGGTCGTGGCCGGCGCAGAAGGCCTTGCCGGCACCGGCGATCACGACTGCGCGCGCCGACTCGTCGGCGGCGACGCGGTCGAGCTCGCGCTGCAGCGCCTCGAGCATGCCCTCGGAAAGGGAGTTGAAGGCCTGCGGCCGGTTCAGCGTCAGCGTGACCACGCCGCGCGCGTCGCGCTCGGTGCGCACCAGGGGTTGCTCGCTCATCGCCTGTCCTCCTATTCGATCGCGGACGCACTCTTCGCGCGCTCGCGCAGCTGGAACTTCTGGATCTTGCCGGTGCTGGTCTTCGGGATCGGCTCGAAGCGGATCTCCTTGGGCACCTTGTAGCCGGCCAGCAGGCCCTTGCAGTGCGCGATCAGCTCGGCCGCGCCGACCTCGGCGCCGGGCTTGAGCTCGACGTAGGCCACCGGCGACTCGCCCCACTTCGGGTCGGGCCGCGCGACCACCGCGCAGGCGGTCACCGCCGGGTGGCGGTACAGCGCGTCCTCGACCTCGATCGAGCTGATGTTCTCGCCGCCGGAGATGATCACGTCCTTGCTGCGGTCCTTGATCTTCAGGTAGCGGTCGGGCTCGATCACCGCGAGGTCGCCGGTGTGGAACCAGCCGCCCTCGAAGGCCTTGTGCGTCGCCGCCGGGTTCTTCAGGTAGCCCTTCATCACGATGTTGCCGCGGAACATGATCTCGCCCATCGTCTGGCCGTCGGCCGGCACCTCGGCCATGGTCTGCGGGTCGAGTACGGTCATGCCTTCCTGCAGCGGGTAGCGCACGCCCTGGCGGCCGTTCAGCCGGGTCTGCTCGGCCAGCGGCTGCTCGGCCCAGCTCGCGCGCTTGGCGGCGAGCGACGCCGGCCCGTAGGTCTCGGTCAGCCCGTACACGTGGGTGATGTCGAAGCCGATCCGCGCCATCGCCTCGATCATCGCCGCCGGCGGCGCCGCACCGGCGACCATGCCGCGCACCCGCTGGGTGATGCCCGCGCGCAGCTCGTCCGGTGCGCCGTAGATCAGGCCGTGCACGATCGGCGCCGCGCAGTAGTGGTCGGCGCCCTCGGCGCGCAGCGCGTGCAGGATCGCCTGCGCCTCGACCCGGCGCAGGCACACGTGCACGCCCGCCTGCAGCGCCAGCGTCCACGGGAAGCACCAGCCGTTGCAGTGGAACATCGGCAGCGTCCACAGGTAGCGCGGGAACTGCGGCATCGTCCAGCTGACCGCGTTGCCGACCGCATTCAGGTACGCGCCGCGGTGGTGCGTGACCACGCCCTTCGGGTCGCCGGTGGTGCCGCTGGTGTAGCTGACCGCGATCGCGTCCCACTCGTCGGCCGGGCCCTCGAGCCGGGCCAGCGGCGCGTGCTGCGCGAGCAGCGCCTCGTACTCGTGCGCGCCGACGCGTTCGCCGCCGCCTTGGTACTCGCTGTCGCAGACGTCGACCACGATCGGCTCGCGCCCGTGCTCGGCCTTCAGGATACGCAGCGCCTCGGCGATCAGGCCCGAGAACTCACGGTCGGTCAGCAGCACCGCCGCCTCGCAGTGGTTCAGCTGCCAGGCCAGCAGCGGCGCGTCCAGGCGCGTGTTCAGCGTGTTCAGCACCGCGTTCAACGCCGGCACCGCGTAGTGCGCCTCGACCATCTCCGGCGTGTTCGGCAGCATCACGCTGACCGTGCTGCCGCGGTGCACACCAAAGCTGCGCAGCGCCGCCGCCAGGCGCGCGCTGCGCTCGCGGCACTGCGCCCAGGTGTAGCGGCGCGCGCCGTGCGCCACCGCCGGCAGTTCGCCGAAGACCTCGGCGCTGCGCTCGACGAAACTCACCGGGCTGAGCGCCGTGTAGTTGGCGGCCGTCTTGTCCAGATCCTGGTCGTAGATGCTCATCGCTTCGCCTCCACCGTTCGGCACCGCCGGATCCGCACGCCGGCGCACCGCCTGCGCCACTATACCGACGCGCTGCGACCGCAATCGCGTCCGGGGTCGGCGGCCACGGCGCGCGCTGCGCGCGTGTCGCCGCGCGCAGCGTCAGACCTCGACGACCAGAAGCGGGTCGAACTGCGGGTTCTCGTTGGCCCCGTCCTTGAAGTAGCCGCGCGGGTTGCACAGCACCCGGGTGCCGTTGACCCGGTAGTCGAAGCTGTCGTGGGTGTGGCCGTGGATCCACAGGCGGACGCGGCTGCCGTCGATCAGCCACTGCGCGTCGGACACGAAGCAGTTGTTCAGCGGCGAGCCGGCGAAGCGCGGATGGATGCTGCCGCGCGCCGGTGCATGGTGGGTGATCACCACCGTCGGCCCGGGGTGCGGCGTGGCCAGCCGCTGCTCGAGCCAGGCGGCGTGGCGTGCGAACAGCGCCGCCGACGCCGCCGGCGTGAACGGCGCGTCGCCGATGCGGATGCGGCTGTAGTCGCGGTTGAACTTCAGCGCCTGCTCGACCGCCGCCTGCTGCGCGGCCGCATCGCCCCCGGCCAGCCGGAAGTCGGTCCACAGCGTGCTGCCCAGGAAGCGCACGCCGTCGATCACCCGCTCGCCATCGTCGAGCAGCTGCACGTGGGTGCCGGCGAACAGCCGCGCCAGCTCGGCGCGGGTGGCCTCGATGCTGCTGCCGTAGAACTCGTGGTTGCCGATCACGTACAGCACCGGCCGATCCAGCCCCAGCGCCCACTCGGCCGCCGCCTGCGGGCGGGCAACGTCGCCTGCGAGCACGATCAGGTCGGCGTCGGTGCGCGGCCGCTCGAGCGCGCCCACGCTCAAGTGCAGATCGGACAGGACGTTGAGCTTCAAGCCGGCTCCGCGACACGGGGTGACGACGATGCTACGCGCGCGCAGCGGCCGGACCGGCCGGATGGTCATGCGCCGCCGGGTGAAGGCGCCCGCGCGAGGCCGCGGCGGCGAGCGCAGCCGGCGCGCGTCCGACCCGCCCCGCCGGGCCGCACGCGAGAATCGCGCATGGAGATCATCAAGCCGCTGATCGCGCTGCTGGCCATCGTCAACCCGATCGGCGCGGTGCCCTTCTTCATCCACTTCACGCAGGGCCTGAACCCGCTGCAGCGGCGGCGCACCGCGCACGTCGCCGCGTTCGCCGCGTTCATGACGATCTCGGTGAGCGCGCTGGCCGGACTGCAGATCATCGGCTTCTTCGGCATCTCGCTCGCGTCCTTCGAGGTCGGCGGCGGCACCCTGCTGCTGATCTCGGCGCTGCAGATGCTCAACGCGAAGCCGCCCGAGGCGCGCGGCGACGCGGTGAGCGACGCCGACGACAAGCTCGACGCCGGCGACAGCATCGCGATCGTGCCGCTGACGATCCCGCTGCTGACCGGCCCGGCGACGATCTCGACGGTGGTGATCTACGCGGAGAAGACCCGCCACTGGTGGGAGCTGGCGGTGCTGGTCGGCTACGGCGTGGTCATCGGCCTGGCGGTCTGGCTCGCGTTCAGCGCGTCGGGGCGGATCTCGCGCGCGCTCGGGCGCACCGGCATCAACGTGATGACGCGGCTGATGGGGCTGATCCTCGCCGCGCTGGCGGTGGAGATCATGGCCGACGGGCTGATCAAGCTGTTCCCGGGGCTGGCCGGCTCGGGCCTGCACTGAAGAGCCGGCGGCCCCAGGCGGCGCGGGCTTCGCCCCCCCGGGGCCCCGGCGCCCGGTCGCTGCAGCGCAGCAAGGCGTGACCCAAGTGGCGCCGAGCGGGAGTTCGCGCGCCGCGCGCGGCGCGAATCGGCCCCGCCGCATGTCAGACTGCCGGGATCACCATGGAGACCACGACCCTCGTCCTGCTGCTCGCGATCAACATGATCTGCTCGGGCGGGCTGTACTACCTGATCGTGCGCCGGATGGCCCCGGGCAGCGGGATCGGGATGTGGTCGGCGGCGGCGATCCTGTTCGGCAGCGCGTACCTGGCGCGGATCGTCGAAGGGCTGGACACGGCGACCGCAGCGTCGCCGGCCTTCGACCTGCTGATGGTCGCCGCCGGGCTGATGTTCCTGGCCGGCCTGCGCCGCTTCCTGGCGCGCACCGCGCACCCATGGCGCGGCGTCGCCGCTGCCGGCGCGGCCTACCTGCTGCTGCTGGCCTTCGCCACCTGGCGGTGGGGGCTGCAGGGCCGGCTGGCGCTGCTGAACTTCGCGCTCGGCGCGATCTGGCTGGCGCTCGGCGCGACCGCGCTCGCCTCGTGGCTGCGCCGCGACGACCCGGTGGTGCGCATGCCGATGCTGGTGACGACGCTGCTGGTCGGCACCCTCGGCCTGCTGACGCTGCTGCGCGGCGCGACGATCGTGCACGCCGGCGTCGGCACGATGTACGGCAGCACCCAGGCCGGCGTGTACTACGCGTACGCGACGATCGCGGTGATCCTGCAGACGATCAACTTCCTGTGGATGGCCTTCCTGCGGCTGCAGGCGCGGCTCGCCGAGCTGGCCAGCCGCGACGCGCTGACGCGGCTGCTCAACCGCAACGGCCTGGACGAGCTGCTCGCGCGCCACTTCGCGCAGCGCGGCACGCCCGCGGTCACGCTGCTGCAGATCGACGTCGACCACTTCAAGCGGATCAACGACGAGCACGGCCACGCGGTCGGCGATCGCGTGCTCGAGGCGGTCGCCGCCACGCTGCGCGGCCAGGTGCGTGCCGGCGACTTCATCGCCCGCGTCGGCGGCGAGGAGTTCGTGATCGGCTGCGTCGGCGCCGATGCAGGCGTGGCGCAGGCGCTGGCCGAACGCGTGCGCCACGGCGTCGGCGAGCTGCGGGTCGCGCTGCCTGGGGCCGGCCAGCGGGCGGTGCGCTGCACCGTCAGCGTCGGCGTGTCGCGCGCGTTCGGATCGCTGGACCGCTGGGAAGCCGCGTGGCGCGAGGCCGACGACGCGCTGTACGCGGCCAAGCAGCTCGGCCGCAACCGCGTCGCGACCTACGCACCGCAAGTGGCCGCGGGCGGGGTCGCGGCGCAGCGGGTGACCACGCCCGCCTGACCCGCGTCAGAGCGCCAGCTGCCGCCTGCGAGGCCGCGCGCAGGCAGCCCGGCCCGGCGCTCAAGCCGTCGCCCGCGCCAGCGCCTGGTCGATGTCCCACAGGATGTCGTCGACGTGCTCCAGCCCGACCGAGATCCGCACCATGTCGGGCAGCACGCCGGCGGCGCGCTGCTGCTCCTCGTTCAGCTGGCGGTGGGTGGTCGTCGCCGGGTGGCTGATCAGCGTGCGCGTGTCGCCGATGTTGACCAGGTGGCTCATGAACTGCGCCGCCTCGATGAACTTCGCGCCGGCCGGCGCCCCGCCCTTCACGCCGAAGGCGAGCAGCCCCGAGGCCATCGGCTCGCCGTCGAGCGCGCGCATCTGCCGGCGCAGCAGCGCGTGCTGCGGGTGCTCGGGCAGGCCCGGGTAGTTGACCCAGCCGACCTGCGGGTGCGCCTGCAGGAAGCGCGCAACCGCGAGCGCGTTGCGGCTGTGCCGCTCCATCCGCAGCGGCAGCGTCTCCACCCCCTGCAGGATCTGCCAGGCGCTGGCCGGCGCCAGCGCCGCGCCGTACACCCGCAGCGTCTCCATCCGGCAGCGCATCGTGAAGCCGAAGTCGCCGAAGGTCTCGTGGAAGCGCACGCCGTGGTAGCCGGGGCTGGGCTCGGTCATGCCCGGGAACTTGCCGTTGTCCCACGGGAAGCGGCCCGACTCGACCACCACCCCGCCGAGCACGCTGCCGTGGCCGCCGAGGTACTTGGTGGCCGCGTGCACGACCAGGTCGGCGCCGAGCGCGATCGGGTTGCACAGGTACGGCGACGGCACCGTGTTGTCGACGATCAGCGGCAGCCCGTGCGCGTGCGCGAGCTCGGCGACCGCGGCGATGTCCAGCTGCAGCAGGCTCGGGTTGCCCAGGCTCTCGGCGAACAGCGCGCGGGTGTTCGGCCGGATCGCGGCGGCGAAGGCCTGCGGGTCGGTCACGTCGACGAAGCTGGTCTCGATGCCGAACCGGGCCAGGTTCACGCTGAGCATCGTCACCGTGCCGCCGTACAGCGCGCCGGCGGCGACCACGTGGTCACCGTGCTGCAGGATCGTCAGCAGCGCCATCGCCTCGGCCGCCATGCCGCTGGCCGACGCGATCGCCGCGCGCCCGCCCTCGAGCGCGGCGACCCGCTCCTCGAGCGCTGCGACGGTCGGGTTGCTCAGCCGCGAGTAGACGTTGCCGAAGGTCGCCAGGTTGAACAGGCTGGCCGCGTGGTCGGTCGAGTCGAACACGAAGCTGGTCGTCTGGTAGATCGGCAGCGCGCGCGCGCCGACCGCGGCGTCGGGGATCTGCCCGGCGTGGATCGCCAGGGTCTCGGGGTGGAAGACGCGGTCGGCCATCGATCGATATCCCTTGCTCGCCGGTTGCGCGTCGCGGCCGCCGCCTAGCGCGGCCGCTTCGCCGAGATCACGCCGGTGTTGACCCCGACCCAGTGCAGCCCGCCGAACAGCCGCGCGTGCTCGATCTTCATGCAGCGGTCCATCACCGAGTCCAGCCCCGCGGCGCGCACCAGTGCGTCGGCTTCCAGGTTGCGCACGCCGATCTGCTGCCACAGGCACTTCGCGCCGATCGCGATCGCGGCCTGCGCGAAGGGCAGCACGTCCTCGGTGCGCCGGAACACGTCGACCACGTCGACTTCGAAGGGGATTTGCGCCAGCGTCGCCCAGCTGCGCTCGCCGAGGATCGTGTCGTAGCGCGGGTTCACCGACACGATCCGGTAGCCGTGCTGCTGCAGGTACTTGGCGGCGAAGTTGCTGGGCCGGTGCCACTGCTCGGACAGCCCGACGATCGCGATCGTGCGGGCCTCGCGCAGGATCCGGCGCAGCGTGCTGATGTCGTCCATGCTGCCTCGGGCGGGCCGGATCCTGAACCGGATCCGGATCCGGGCACGATAGCGCATCGGCGCGGCAATCGGTCCGTAT